>JAFXBH010000219.1 GCA_017521875.1 Oscillospiraceae bacterium | reverse complement strand
TTCTCTTGCAGATAAGTAACTCATACAATATTCCTCGCATTCTTTGATTTGGTGTTGTAGGTCGCTACTTTTGGAGTAGGTCGCTACTTTTCATCTTGAATAAATCTTGAATTACGACGAAACACTGTATACCAACTGACATATAATGTATTTTTATTCGTGATTTTGGTGCTATTTAGTCCACTTTATCCATATGTATTCATTCTGTCCACCTCCTGAGGCCATGGCATTCAAGGGGTTGGCGGTTGGATTATGCATACTCTGATTATGCTTTTATGGATTATACTAGCGTCTGCGCGGTATGCATCTATCTGTGGGTTACTCCTCTCTAATGTTCGTGATATGTTCTACAAAGCACTGGTTTCTCAATTCCATTTGGTAGGAAGGCGTAATATTCCTTGCATTTCCACTTTTTTTCCTATATAATAAAGGCAAGCAGCTTTCCGGGTTTCTGTATCAAACACGGCGGGCTGCTTTCTATCACTATTACAGAAAGAAGGTGGCTCTATGCATCGGAAATATCGCCTGTCCACAGCCTTGGACATTGACGACACCCTGATGGACTGCACCGGCTATGCCATCAAACTCGCCAACGAAAAATACAAATTCGATCCGCCCCTCAGCATTTATGAAGTAGAACACTGGGGCCGCCACGGTACCCGGATCGATGTGATCTACGAATATTTTAACGATCCCGAGTTTTACCGGACACAACCCGTATACCCGGGCGCAAAGGAATTTGTCCGGAAACTCACCAATATGACAGAGGTCTTTATTTCCACTGCCATTCCCCCGGAATTTATGGGTATTCGCGCCAAGCGGATTATGGAAGAATTTCCGGAAATCCCCCCGGATCACATCTATATGGGTTCCCGGAAGGATAAGATTCAGGTAGATATCCTATTTGACGACGCTATGCACAACATTCTGGACTCCAGCGCCACATACCCTATTTTGATGCGGCGGCCCTGGAATCGGGATGCCACCGGTCTGCTGGCGGTGAACAACTACGACGAATTTATAAAACTGGTGGAAGTCATCTCCGACAGTTACAGTCTTCGCAAGGAGACCTCTACCTGGGACGAGCCGGGGATCGTGGTATTAGTAGGCCCCTCCGGCAGTGGCAAATCCAAAATTGCCTCCCGGGTGCTGGCCCAGACGGATAAATTTGAAAAACTGGTCAGTTACACCACCAATGACCCCACTGCCGTAGAACAGAATCAGTGGTACAACTATGTAGATGTGGACACATTTCGGAGTATGTGCGACAGCGGGGAGATGTTCCAGTCCACTATGTACGCCGGCCATGGCTACGGCTCCCGAAAGCAGGATGTAGAACGGATCTGGGCCAAAGGCAAGCATGTCCTCACCACCATGGACATCTGCGGTGCAATGTCCCTGAAGACCCATTTCAAAAATGTGATCACCATTTATATCAAGCGGGACAGAAAAGCGCTGATGGCCTCTATTCTGCGGAAGAATTCCTCTGTAGAGGACAAGGTCAATCGGCTGATCGCCATTGAATCGGAACGGCAAAACGCAGAGGTCTGCGACTATGTGGTAAAATTTGACACCTATGAGGATGCAGCGGAACAGATTCTGGAGATTTTGAATCAATAGTTGAAGAAATAACCGTTTTGTTGTATGATATCGGTAGAAAGCGAAAGGAATTGTTTCCATTGAAAAAACTGTGTCTTTTATTAGTTTTATGTTTGCTTCTTTCCGGCTGCGGGACAAAGCAGTCTCCCCCGGTGGTCACCGACCCCACTTTGGGTGTAACCACCACACCGTCCACCACACCGGCTACCGAGCCGTCTACCACCCCCACCACTGCCCCCACTACCGGGGATTGCGATGATGGCCATATCGACAACGGCAATGACGGTTTCTGTGACCGATGCAGCGCATTTCTGCTGATCATTGTAGACTTCTACGGTATCAATGACCTTCACGGCAAATTGGCCGATGCCGATGCCCACCCCGGTTTGGATGAATTAAGCACCTATCTGGAAGATGCCAAGGAAAGTAACGACTATTCTGTTTTCCTCAGTGCCGGCGATATGTGGCAGGGCAGTTCCGAATCCAATCTGACCCAGGGTCTCATCCTCACAGATTGGATGAACGAAATGGGCTTTGCTGCTATGGCTATGGGTAACCACGAATATGACTGGGGCGAATCCCCCATTGAGAAAAACGATGGCCAAGCCAAATTCCCCTTTTTGGCCATCAATATCTATGACCGGGAGACGGACGAGCGCGTATCTTACTGCGACAGTTCCACAATGGTGGATTTAGGTCCGCTTCAGATCGGTATTATCGGTGCTGTGGGTGACTGTTATTCATCCATTTCTGCTGACAAAGTGGAAGATGTCTACTTTAAGACCGGATCGGACCTGACCAGCCTGGTAAAAGCCGAATCCAACAAGCTCCGGGAACAAGGCGCAGATTACATCGTTTATCTGCTCCACGACGGCTACACCTCCAGCAAATCCGGCAGTATCAGCAGCAATCAACTCAAGGGGTATTATGACATTTCCCTTTCTCAGGGGTATGTGGATCTGGTGTTTGAAGGCCACACCCATCAGAAATATGTGGTAACTGACCTTTATGGGGTATATCACCTGCAGGGCGGCGGCGACAACGAAGGCATCAGTCATGTAGAGGTGGCCATTAACAGCGCCAACGGCAAGAGCAAAGTGCAAGAGGCAAAACTGGTACCCACCAAGGAATATGCCGGTTATGATGACCATCCTATTGTGGAAGACCTGTTGGGCAAATATAGCCAGCAGGTCAGTATCGGCACGCAAGTGCTGGGCACAAATCAAACCAACCGTGGCAGCAATTACATGGAACAGTTGGCAGCAGATCTGTACTATCAGGCGGGAATGGAACGCTGGGGTGATCGTTACGATATCGTTTTGGGCGGTGGCTTCATTTCCGTTCGGGATCCCCGGTATTTGGCAGCCGGCGATGTAACTTACGGTATGCTCTATTCCCTATTCCCCTTTGACAACCAATTGGTACTTTGCTCTATCAAGGGCAAGGATCTTGCCTCCCGCTTCTTTGGCGGTAATGACCGATATTATATCAGTTACGGCGATTACGGCCGGCAAGTAAAGAACAATATCAATCCCAACGGCACTTACTATGTAGTAGTAGACACCTACTCCCTGCTGTACGGGCCGAACAAATTAACAGAAGTAGCGCGCTACGACGACAATGTATACGCCCGGGATCTTTTGGCAAACTATGCCAAAGCCGGTGGCTTTGCGAAATAACACAATTCACCTTTAGGAGGAACAACTATGCTTCACACACCCACTCCCCACATCAGCGCCAAGCCCGGCGATTTTGGCAAGACCGTTTTGATGCCCGGCGATCCCCTGCGTTCAAAATTTATTGCAGAAAACTTTCTGGAAAACCCTGTCTTGGTAAACAATGTTCGTGGCGTACACGGCTACACCGGCACTTACAAGGGCGTAAAAGTTTCCGTGATGGCGTCCGGTATGGGTATGCCGGCCATTGGTATTTACTCCCACGAACTGTACAACGGCTATGGCGTGGAAAACATCATTCGGGTTGGCTCTGCCGGCTCTATTCAGGATCACATTAACCTGTACGATCTGGTAATCGCCCAAGGCGCTTGCACCGATTCCAACTTTGCCGCCCAATTCCATCTCCCCGGCACATTCGCCCCTATCGCCTCTTATGAACTGCTCAGCGCAGCCGTGGATGCCGCCAAGAATGCTGGCGCCACCTACCATGTCGGCAACGTAAATTCCTCCGATGTGTTCTACGGCGATCACATTGGCGTACCGGAAGGATTGGATAGTGTTTACGGCCTGAAGAAGATGGGCGTGATGGCTCTGGAAATGGAGGCCGCGGCTCTGTATATGAACGCCGCCCGGTACGGCAAGCGAGCCCTGTGCATCTGCACCATTTCCGACCATGTGCTGAAGGGTGTGGAGACCACCTCCGAGGAACGGCAGACCGCATTCACCACCATGATGAAGGTGGCATTGGATGTCGCTGTGGCTATGGAAAACAAGTAAAAAATGGTTTCAGGGAGGGCCGATGGCCCTCCCTGTTTTTTATTTGATGCCGATGGCAGTAAGAACTTGGTTGGATGTCTCCCCCCGGTATGTATAGGCCATTTCCTCTAAGGTAAAGGGAACAGGCTCTTTTCCCTCCAGGCGGATCAATTGCTGATTCAAAAGAAGACGGTCTGCGTGTTGTATCACCGATTCCCGCACCGAGGGTTTGGATATGGCGTGGATATTTTCTAAAATTGCCTGCAGCGTGCCAAACTGCCGCAGCAGGGATGCTGCAGTTTTAGGCCCTACGCCTTTTGCCCCGGGGATGTTGTCCGACCCGTCTCCGGTGAGGGATTTGAAATCTGCATACTGCGCAGGCTCGATTCCCAGTTTTTCCCGGATATACATCCCATCACAAAGCACGGAACGCTCTCCCCGGTAACGGAAAACCGTTACCTTGTCTGTGATCAGTTGAAAATAGTCACTGTCCTGGGATACCAGGGTCATAGGATGCATTTTCCCAAGAGCATCGGCATAGGACGCCATCCAATCGTCTGTTTCACAGCAGGTGGTCTCCCTGTGGCAGATTCCCAGGAAGTCCAGCGCGGCATAAAGATCCGGCAGTTGGGAAAAGGGTGTTTCCTCCTCCGGCAACGCGCTGTAATCCTCCCGGTTGGCCTTATAGTTTTCGTCCAGTTTTTCCCGGGGATTCTCCGTCTCCCCATCAAACAGCACCGCCACATGGGTGGGCTGCAACAAGCGAATCATTTTCAGCAATGCGCCAACGAATCCCAGTGTTCCCTGGATTGGCTTTCCCTGTCTGCCCACAATCCGCGCCGGCATTCCGTAAAACATCTGAAACAGCAAATTGCTGCCATCTACCAGCAGAATATGCGTTTTTTCCAAGAAATCACCCCTTTTTATCATATTTACATTGCTTTAGAATGGGTTTTGTGCTATTATTTATAATACGATATTATGGGCTATATTACAAGTGAGGTTTTGTATGTTCCAAGAGATTTTACAGACAATCAAAGCGTATGACCGCATCATTATCCACCGCCACGGCCGCCCTGACGGAGATGCCATGGGCAGTCAGATTGGTATGCAACAGGTCATTTTGGAAAATTTCCCCCACAAGACTGTTTATATGGTGGGTGACAAGCCGGGTTTTTTCGGCTTTATGGAAGGTGC
>JAFXBH010000218.1 GCA_017521875.1 Oscillospiraceae bacterium | reverse complement strand
CACGGCATGGTAATACCAACAATATCTGTCATAGGACGGCCCAACCTTGCCATTGCCTCTACCGCAACCAACAGTGCCAGTGTGGAATCCAATCCGCCGGAGATTCCGATTACTGCCTTGGCATTAATGGCTTTCAAACGCTGGGCAAGACCAGTCGCCTGAATCGCGAAAATAGAATCACACCGTTCTGCCCGACCGGCTGCATCGCTGGGAATAAAGGGAAGTTTATTCAAGGGATATCGCGTTCCGTCTCCCCGGGATGTTTCAACGCAACAATCTACAATGCGAACAGGCTCGCGCTTACCATAGAGCGTAACAGAATCCCGCACGCTCTTGTCCTTATGACGCTCACTGCGCACCTTTCCAATGTCCACATCCTGCACCAGTAGATAATCCGTCTGCAAATACTGATCATTCTCACTCAACACATTTCCCAGTTCCGCCACAACACTGTGTCCGGAGAAAACAATATCCTGAGTGGACTCTGTGTAACCTGCCGAGGTAAATGCATATACGCAGCGGCAGATAGAAGACTGATGTTTTACCAGATCACGACGGAAAGAACGCTTGCCCACGGTTTCATTGGAGGCAGACAGGTTCAGAATAACCTCAGCGCCGTTCAAAGCCAGCATAGTGGAAGGCGGCATGGGTGTCCACAGATCTTCACAGATTTCTACGCCAAAAAGCACATCCTGTCCCAGCCGGAACACCAAATCCCTGCCCATAGGAATCTCGTAACACTCTTCCAGTCCCAGATGGCAGGCGCAAACTGTTTTCTGTTGCAAATCCTCAGAAGAAGAGAACCAGCGCCGTTCGTAAAACTCCTTGTGGTTAGGCAAAAAGGTTTTGGGAACGATGCCATGGATCTTTCCATTGGATATCACAATACCACAGTTATACATCTGGCCGCCTATCATCAATGGCATACCCACCGCTACAGTTACCGCAGGATACTGCTTGGTGCATTCACACACCTTTTTGATTCCCACTACTGCGGCATCCAGCAGAGCATCCTGAAAAAACAAATCACCGCATGTGTATCCGGTAATTGCCAGTTCGGGGAAGACCACAATGTCACACCCGGACTTATCGGCTTCTACGATTTTGCTGCAAATATCTTCGGCATTTCTTGCCGTCTCTGCCACTTGCACAGGCGGAACAGCGCAACCAATACGGATATAATCCAGCATAGAATCCCTCCATTGCATTCTTTATAACTGTATCATACCATATTCTGTCTATTTTGCAATGAAAATATATATTTTCTCATTCCCACATGGCAGATTCTGTGATATAGTATAGAAAACGGAGGTAGATACCATGCCAAAATCTGATAATCAAAAATTAAAAATCTTTTACATATTGGAATATTTGCAAAAAAACTCCCACGAGGATCACCCCGTGAGAGCATCGGAAATTATTTCCATGCTGGACAGACAGCACAATATTGCCTGCGACCGGAAGACTGTCTATTCTGATGTTGCCGCTCTGCAGGATTATGGCGTAGACATTGTCTCCATCCCCGGAAAAAATGGCGGCTATTATATTGCCTCCCGGAACTTTGAACTGCCGGAACTGAAACTGTTGATCGATGCAGTACAGTCCAGCCGGTATCTTACAGAAAAGAAATCGAAAGAACTGATTGAGAAGTTGCTGACCCAGTGCAACGAACAGGATGCGCGACTTATGAAACGCAATATCATGGTGTCCGGGCGGGTCAAGAGCATGAACGAAACCATCTACTATAGTGTGGATACCATACACGAAGCAATCACCCAGAATAAACAAATTACATTCCGGTATTTTGACTGGGACTTCGGTGGAAAACGGAAATACCGGGAAAAGGCCTATGTGGCCAGTCCCTACGGTCTCTGTCAGGATAACGAAAACTGTTATTTGCTGGCATTGTCTGATCGCCACGGTATTACATCCTACCGGGTAGACAGAATGATTGATATCCGTCTTCTGGATACCCCGCGAACCCCCTGCGCTGAACTGTCCGGCAAAGCATTGCTTGAACACGCCAATCGACTGTTCCAGATGTTTGCAGGCGATGCGGTAGATGTAAAACTTCATTTTCATAATAGTTTGCTGAATGTGGTTATCGACCGCTTTGGTAAAGACACCATGCTGATTCCGGATGGAGAAGAATTTTTCAATTTTACCGTGCGTGTAGCCGTCTCCCCTATGTTCCTCAGTTGGATTATGGGATTTGGCAACAAAGCCAAGGTACTGTATCCGCAAAGTGTGGTGGACGAATTAACCGCCCTTTGTCGGGAGGCTATGAGCCAGTACTGATTTCTTCACGCTCTGTAGCCAGGGAGAATGACGTGAATATTTCATTCCAGGTATCCTGTATCTTTCCTGCCGCCTCTTCATTTGCTTGTGCAGTCAGCACGTAGTGGTATACGCCATCATCCAGCACACAACCTCTGCCTAACTGAATACCGTTTTCTCCGCCGGTGGCCCATACCCACTGATAGCAGGCAGAATCCTGTTTCTTTGTTTCAATAATCTGCAGGCTATCCTTTTCCATTCCGGTAACGGAACGAATGGTTTTGTTCAGATCTCCGCTTTCAAGAACCTGCGTAGACACGGCATAATCCTCACACAAATATAGTGCGCCGGACTCTTCGTTCTGCAGCACAGGTGCTGATAATTCCTGAGGAAGGTACAGTTGGATTCTCTGGGCAACCACCGCCGCAGGCGTATCCTGCACATCTGTAACGGTTTCCAACACATCCTTTTTGCTGCATCCGCTTAATACCAACGTGGCCAGCAGGATAATCCAAAGTTTCTTCATGACAACGCCCCCTGAAAGGATTTTTGCAATGCTTATTTACCTGTTAATAGTAAATGCCATTGGATTTATTGTTATGCTTTATGACAAGTATATGGCGAAAAATAATCTTTGGCGAATCCCGGAGATATCACTTTTGGGCGTAGCAGTCATCGGCGGTAGTTTGGGTTGCTGGGTAGGAATGTATGTGGCGCGGCATAAGACAAAGCATCTGCAGTTTGTCATCGGCATACCCGTAATCCTCGTAGTGCAAGGATTCCTGCTATATTGGTATCTATCATAACAACGGCACGGTTTTTACCGTGCCGTTGTTGTTATTATATGGGATTGTTCGCAATAAATTCATCCACCAAATCAGCCGCAATCATCACCATTCTGGCGCAAGGGCGCTTGGCATAATACTCTGCCGTTCTGGGAGAGGGATTCGGGTCTGTAGGGGGATTTTTCAGAATCT
>JAFXBH010000018.1 GCA_017521875.1 Oscillospiraceae bacterium | reverse complement strand
GAACGGCAAACAGCAGAATATCCCGTTACTTGCAGACCTGTGCAATGTCCTCTGTGAAGGCAATCTCTGCCGGGATTTCCATACCGGGCAGGTTGGGATGCCGACGGGTTGCGGAGAATTCCTCCACTTCCCTTTACAGGGCAGACCAAACACTGACCCGGTGACCGTTATTACAAAGCATACGGGCCAGGGCAATACCCCAAGTACCTGCGCCCAACACGCCAATGTTGCTCATAAAAATTCTCCTCTTTTGTGGTTTATGCTATTATACCCACTGGGTAGCGTTTCGTCAATCCTGCAGGATGTAGGCCGCGGTGATCTCCCCGTAGTAGGCAGTGTGGTAGTCTCCGTCGTTGGCAGTACCGGGCTTGTAAAAGCGCAGACGGCTCTCCTCCGGAATATCCTCCAGGAACTGGTCATTCCGGTAGACCACCTTGCATTCCAATGTCAGCGGCAACTGCGCAATACCGGGAACAGAAACCGTCTCTCCCGGCACAGTGGTCAGTCCCAGTTCCCGGATTTTATCCATATCCCGGCCGGACTTCGTGCCGCACACTGCAATAATATTTTTGTCGATTGCCTCCAGAGGTACATTGATAGTAAACTCCGGATTCTTATCCACCAGACTCTTGGTATGGCGGCTCTGCCGCACATAGGCAATAAAGATAGGTTTATACCACTCACGGCCCAACATTCCCCAGCCAATGGTCATGGTATCTGTTTCTCCGTCGGCTTGGGTGGTCATCAGAATGCCCTGCTCCATTGCCTTCATAATCTGCGGTGCGTATTCCCATACATCGATATACTGTTTCATAGTATAACCCCCTATTTAAGTTATCTCTATCATACTGGCAAACACGCAAATTAGCAAGCAATTTTTGTAGTATTGACAATCTTTGTGATTTCTTCTATACTTGACAAATAATGACTTTTAGGAGCGTACAACGGTGAAATCCATCAATAAGAAAGCAATGAAAACCATATTCCTGGATACCGTTCCGGTTCTCACCGGATATCTGTTTCTGGGCGCAGGATTCGGTATTCTGCTGGCGGAGAAAACCGGCCACGGGATTCTTTGGGCAATGTCCATGGGTCTGTTTATGTTTGCTGGGTCCGGGCAGTACCTTGCCGTCAGTATGTTGGCAGAACACGCCCCAGTGATCAGCGCCGCTATCGCCACTTTTTTGGTCAATGCCCGGCATATTTTCTACGGCATCTCCCTGCTGGACACCTATACCGGTTCTGACTGGAAACGGCCCTATATGATTTTTGCCCTCACGGACGAGACTTACTCCCTGGTGACCCAGAATCAGCCTCCGGAAAATGTCAGCCGGCGGCAATACTGTTTTCTGGTTTCGCTGCTGAATCACATCTACTGGATCGCCGGCTGCGGATTGGGCAGTTTGCTGCGAAACACCCTCCCCATCAGTTTTGAGGGCGTGGAATTTGTGCTGACAGCGTTGTTCGTCACCTTGTTTGTGGAGCAGTGGCTCAGCCATAAGCGGCATCTGCCGGCAATCATTGGTGTGGGCGCAACGGTATTGTGCCTGCTGATTTTCAGCAAAGAGATCTTCCTGATCCCCTCTATGGTGCTGATTGCCCTGTTGCTGACAGTGACCCAAAAGACCGGAAGGAGGGCCAACGATGTATAATATTATGATGATTGCCGTGATGGCGCTGGTGACTATGTCCACCCGGTTTTTACCCTTCCTGATCTTCGGTCAAAAACGAAAAACCCCGGAGATCATCGTCTATTTAGGGAAAGTTCTCCCCTGCGCCATTATGGGTATGCTGGTGATCTACTGTCTGAAGGATGTGTCCTTCCTGCAAGCGCCCTACGGCATTCCGGAACTGCTGGGCATTGTGGTTGTAGCAGCGCTTCATCTGTGGAAGCGGCAGAGCCTTCTGAGTATTGGTGTAGGCACTGTGTTTTATATGGTGCTGGTGCAGTTTGTATTCTGAAACAAAAACCGGGTGTGTAAAAACACACCCGGTTTTATTTTATGAATTAGCGAAGCAATTCCCGGTCTTCGTCCGTAATGGCACAATAGGGTTTGCAGGGATTGCCAAAAGCCACACAGTTATCCGGAATGTCGTGAACTACCACAGAACCGGCGCCAATGACCACATTACTGCCGATTTTGGTACCCGGTGTTACCACCGTACCGCCACCGATCCAGACATGGCTGCCCACAGTGATGGGCCGGGCATACTCATAGAGTTTATCCCGCAATTCCGGATGGATAGGATGGTGGGCCGTATAAAATCCGCAACTGGGTCCAATGAACACATAGTCTCCAAAGGTGATCTTACCCGGGTCCACAAAAATACAGTTATTATTGGCAAAAAAATGGTCGCCCACCTCAATATTCCAGCCAAAGCCGCAGAAAATATTGGGCTCTACATAGGGCTCTACGCCCACTTTGCCAAACAGTTTCCGGATAATTTCCTCCCGCTTTTTCATATCGGACGGGCGGGTATGGTTGTAGTCATAGCACAGGTCCGCGCATTTTAAGTGATCCTCTTCCCTGCCGGGAAAGGTGGTATCATACATAAGACCTGCCTGACACTTTTCAAACTCTGTCATTTGCTTCCTCCGAATTCTTACTGAATTGCCTCCCGGAGCCATTCCAAAGTACACTCCACCATATGCTTGCCGGTTTCGGCAGAGGCCTCTGCTGCGCTTTGGGCAAACCACTCGGTATTGTCCTTGCACCGGGACAGATCTACCAATTCAGGGTATGTACCCATCAGAAGACTGGTTTCCCATTTTCCGGCGTGGTCAAAGCCGCCACACTTGATTTGTGCCTCTGCACCGATCAAGGGAATCACCTTGATATAGGAGAAGGGGTCATCGCTGGATCCCATATCCTCATAGTAGGTGGCGTAAGCATCACTGCCCCACCAGCCCTTACCAAGGGTCTCTTCCATATACTCCATAGTGACTTTCTTGGCAGCCTTATGACAAGCGATGGTCATAGGCATCAGGCCTGCGCCTTCGGTTTGGTGATGGGGTACAAGATAGATATTCTTATGGCCGGCGGCGATCATAGATTTCAGAATATAGTACAGGTAATTTACATAAGCATCTTCGTCCACGTGGAAGTGGCTGGGCTTAGGGCCGCAGACGGCGTAAGACGCCACGCCGTACCAGATGGGCGGGCAAATGACAATCTCCTTTTCCTTTTCCAGTTCCCGCAGGCAGCCGGTAACTACCAGGGTATCCGTGCCGCAGGAAGCGTGTTTGGCATGGTATTCCATGGTGCCGATAGGAATAACAAAAGGCACCTTGCGGTCTACTGCGTCCTGAATTTGGTCATAAAACATTTCTAGCATTTGCATAGGGCATTTCCTCCTGCCTATTTGTTAAAATGCACCCGGAACACCGGGTGCATTTTTTGGTTTCTTAGAAGTACAGTTCGGGGCAAACTTCGGGGATCTCGGGGCTGAGAACCTCATAGCCGCCTTCCTTAACTGCAATACCCTTCTCCCAGCGAACACCGAAGGTGTCGGAGGAGATGTAGGTATCCACCTGGAAGGTCATGTTGGGCTCCAGGTTGTAGGTAGAGGAAGTCTCACACCAGGGTGCTTCTACCTCAATGATGCCGGTACCGTGGAGAGGACCGTAAACATAGTTCTTCTCGTAGCCGTGGTCTACAAAGTACTTGTAGAAGCCCTTAGCAATGTCAGCAGCCCAAACACCGGCCTTGACCTGCTTCTCACTCCATGCGTGAGCCTCGCGGCAGAACTGCACGATGTCACGGCGCTGGCCTTCCAACTTGCCCAGGCAGATGGGGTAGCCGATAGCAGCGGAGTAGCCGTCGATCTTAGCGGACAGGTTCAACTGAACGATGTCGCCCTTCTGGAACTCACGGTAGGAGGAACGGGAGATCGCATGACGTGTGGAAGCCTCGGAGAATACGTACATAGGCAGGCCTTCGTACTCGGCGCCGTTTTCATAAACCACGCGCTGTGCAATACCAACAGCCTGCAGTTCGGTCATGCCGGGACGGATTTCCTTCATAACCTGCTGGGTAGCCAGATCAGCGATACGGTAGCCTTCACGCAGGCAAGCCAGTTCGTTCTCGGACTTGATACGGCGCAGTTCTACCATGATCTTGCCGGCGTCAACGATCTCAGCCTTGGGGAAAGCGTCCTTAATGGCGTTGTAGATGGTAACGGAAGTATCCAGGAAGGATGCCACACCGATACGGATGTTCTCACCGGTCACACCGATGGACTTAAATACATCGTGGAAGGTGTCGGGCTTTGCTTCGGGGTAAGCGGGGTCAGCGCCTTCACGGTAAGCAAGCAGGGTGAAGATCTTGTCCAGTTTGTTGCGGTCAGCACCGAAAATAGAGGACTCGGGACCTACCATCAGAGCAGCATCGCCGTTAGCAGCAATAGCCACGCCTGCGCGCTCGAACAGAGGCCAGAAACCGGAGAAGTAACGGGGGTTAGCGTAGTCAGCCTCGTTACCGTTGACGATCAAAACGTCCAACTTTTCACGCTGCAGAATCTTTGCGCAACGCTGTACTCTTTCTTTATACTCGTAATCAGGGATACAAATTCTTGCCATTTTATATTTCCTCCTAAAAAGTTGTTTATGTAATTATTCGCAGTAACCGGGAGTGGTGTAGAAATTCACTTCTCTGGGTTCTGCACGGCCGTACTGGGCGACCACAGGAACATCGCTCTCCAGCATAATGGCGTACTGCTCTTCGAACTTTGCAGTGTAGGCGCCGAAATCGCATTCCTTATTGGTACGCAGGCAACGCACACGCATGGCTTCCACCTGTGTGGTGAAACTGACGGGATCCTTATCGGTGTAGATCAGGGTAAACTTTACATTTGCCACCTTGTCACTGACGTTGGTGATGATGATGGACTCGTGACCGGGGATCAGATTCACACCCTCGGGGGGCAATTCTGCATCCGGGAAGATCCATACTTTCTTGCCGTAGGCCATTTGTTCTTCCTCCTTGATTGGTGAAAAATCGGGTGCGTATCACACCCTGGTTAAATGCCGTTTTACCGCCTCTGCGGACGGGCATTCTCTTTCATCTAACAGTTTATTAAAAACCGCGGCCATTGTCAATACCTGTCAACTCTTTTTGGAGGAAATCCCAAGTTTGCTGGCTTTTTTTGGGCATTTTCCCTGTTGCGGAACGCAGAAAGAGAATGGCAAAGGGCATAGCCCTCGGCTTTTCATGGAAATCTGCTTCTCCAATTCTCCGCCGATTCAAAAATTACATGATTCCCAACAATTCCAGCAGCACCTTGCCTGTCAGCAGCAACAGCACCACCAGGATCACCGGCCGTACGATTTTCGAGCCGTTTTTCAGTGCCAGCCCTGCGCCTATGTACTGACCGGCAGTGGAAAAGACCGCCGCCAGCAGGCCAATGGGGATCAGCACCTTGCCGGCCGCCAGAGAAGTGGCCAGAGCCGCCAGATTGGAGGAGAGATTTACCAGTTTTACATTACCCGATGCAGTGCGTACATCTACCTTTGCCAGATAGCAGAAGGAAAGCAGCAAAAATGTGCCGGTGCCGGGACCGTAAAATCCATCGTAGGTACCAATGATCAGAGATGACCCCCAGACGATCATTTTTCGCAGCCATTCGTTTATCATTCCCCGTTGCTCGGGCAGAGATTTTTTCTTGAGAAGAATCACTGCAATCACCGGCAGCACTACCAGCAGCATATACTTCAGATACCGTTCATCCAGCGCCAGTTGCAGCCGGGTGCCGATGTGTGCGCCCAGCATGGCAAGAACGATGGACGGAATGGCCAAAATCCAGTCTACACATCCATTTTTCACATAACGCACCGTAGATGCCACCGTGCCGATACAGGAAGACAGTTTATTTGTGCCTAGAGCAAAATGCACCGGAAGACCTGCCAACAAGTAGGTAGGCACGGAAATGATGCCACCTCCCCCACCTATTGCATCCATAAACGATGCACAAAATACGCCCCCGCAGATCAGCAGCACTGTCCAAACGGGAAATCCGAAAAAATCCATATACTTTTCTCCTTGTGAGAGTTTCTGTTGAAAATACTTATAAGTGCAATTATAGCATATATTGGGGTTTTTGCAATTGACTTCCTTGCCGCCTAAAGGATGGCGTACGCCAGAAGGGACTCGTTTGCATCTGCTCCCAAAGGGAGCAGATAGAGGTTCGGCTCGGTCAAGCCGCAGCGGGCACCTTTCTGTATTATGTGACTAAATAGAAAATATGGGATAGGCAAAAATCTATCCCATATTTGCGAAAGTAGTTACCTCTTTCATGCAAAATACACGCCCTCTGACTTTTTGTTAAAAAGTATAGGAATAATTGAAGGGTTATAACTAAAAAACAGAAGACCAACAAATTGTTCTATGTGTTAAGGAATGCAAACATAGAACACCTCCTATGTGTTACGCCTGCCTTCTTTTGATCTCTTACGTTTGGGGCAATCCCTCTTTTTCATCAGAATAAGTATTAGTAAAACAACGAAAAGAATGTAAACACCAAGTTGTATTATGCGATCCGGAATCAATAGCCATTTTAACGGTTCAGCCGGTTGCCCTGGTATGGGACTGTAGTAATCAATGCAGCGGTAGACGGTAAAAGCAATTTCGCCTATTACGGCAGCAACGGGCAACATTTTAATTACAATTCCCCATCCAGACAAACATCTGGAAAACCATATAACCGCAGCAGGAATCGTAGAGAACAAGGCAATTGCGCCCCACAGAGCAAATTGCAATACAACACTATACCCGTAATGCATATGCTTTGGGATAAAGTAACTGATACACATACTTATCAAAAAGCAGAAACTTTGTAGCCCTGCACCCAGAGGACTCCAACTATGATAGGCAATTAGAGTTGCCGCAAAAATCCATATAGAAAAATTGTTAAGAACAAGAACGATTCCACTCAAAATATCGCTTTGATGGTAGGCAATGGATGTATGCATACCGTATTCCAACCATTCTGAACCATAACCAAGAATCGCACCCAGCAGGATTGTTCCCATACAAGTCAGAAACTTTCGTCCCGCAGAAAAGTGCCTTTGGTGAGCGAGACAGTATTCTTTTATTCCGGAAAAGCAAGTCTTTTTCATCTTTTACCTCCGAGCAGTTGCTTATCGGCAATATACCACATTATAAGCAAAATAGCAACTGTAGACTGTTTGTTCCACACCCCACTTTGGTAAAAACACTTCATCAGCCCTTTCGTTAATTAGTATCGCTGAGAAAAACAAAAAACTTCATGGTAATTTTAGTGAATCACCGTGGAGCCGAGCCCCCACCTAGCGAGCAAGGCTCACCCGGAGCCTTGCATTGAATCTTTCGAGTCCCTCCCGCACGAAGTGCGAAACAACTAAGAGGGATACCCGATTGGGTATCCCTCTTAGTTGTTTGGTACGCCGGAAGGGACTCGTTTGCATTTTCCCTCTGCAAAACAAAATAGAAGAAAGCCAACATCCATACCGGATGCAGTCTTTCTTCTATGGACTCTCCCACGGGCTAAAAATTGCTCGCCAGCTCTCAATTTTTACACCAGTGTACGCACTGGTGTCGCCCTTTCGAGTCCCTCGGCGGATAAAAAATATGGGATAGGCGAAAGCCTATCCCATATTTTTGGTACGCCGGAAGGGACTCGAACCCCCAACCCTCGGAACCGGAATCCGATGCTCTATCCATTGAGCCACCGGCGCATCGAAAGCCAAATTATTATAGCAATCTTTTTCCCGTTTGTAAAGGGGTGTTTTCGATTTTTCACCACCGGGTTTCCCCTTTTCTTTTCAAAAACAGTTGTTTTTCCCGGGAAACTGTGCTATACTCCCATTAAAGTATCCTTTTAGGGAGGTTTTTTATGGCTGCACAGAATTTTCGTTCCGCTTTCAACGGATTTAACCGTCAGGACGTGGTCCGTTACATTGAATATCTGAACAATCACTACACCGCCCAGATTGAACAACTGAACAATCAGTTGCAGAATGCAAATTATCCTGCCAACGCCGAGTTGCAGGCTAAATTGGATGCCGCCTTGGAGAAATGCGCTAAGTTGGAAGCCCAGTTGGCCGGCTCTCCCATCGGCAGCACTGAGCAGGAACTGGAGGCCTACCGCCGTGCCGAACGGGCTGAGCGGATTGCACAGGAACGGGCGCAGCAGGTCTGCACCCAGGCTAATGCTATTTTGGCTGACACCACCGCCAAGGCCGAAGCCGCTACCGCCCAGATTGCCCAGTTGGCTCAGCAGGCAAATGCCCAGTTGCAAGCCTATCAGGACGCCATCGCCGGTACCCAGGCTCTGTTCCAGGAGGCCGTGGACGGCCTGTACGCCATTCGTCCGGAATAATCTTTTATGGAAATACTTTACCCGAAGTATTACAAAAAATTCTCCTGTATCGCCGCTGCCTGCCCGGACAGTTGTTGTCAGGAATGGGATGTGGATGTAGACCCGGAATCCGCCCAGTACTACCGTAGCCTGCAAGGCCCTTTGGGTGACCGGCTGCGGCAAGTTTTACAGGACACCGAGGACGGCACAGTGATGGTCATCGAAGACCGCCGCTGCCCTATGTGGCGGCAAGACGGTCTATGTCAGATTCAGGCGGAACTGGGGCATCAGGCTCTGTGTCAGGTGTGTCGGGAGTTCCCCCGGCTGCGCCACGATTACGGTGATTTTATGGAACTGGGACTGGAATTGTCCTGTCCTGAGGCCGCCCGACTGATTCTGTCCGATGAAGACCGGGATTGGATTGCGGAAACAACAGCAGAGTCCGGAGAAGCCGAATACGATTCAGAAACTATGGCCAGTCTCCTGCGCAGCCGCAGAGAATTCTCCGCATTTTTGGACACCACTTCCCTGTCTGTACCGGAGATTTTGACCGTCCTTTTACTGTACGCCCACGATGTACAGGAGGAACTGGATGGCGGTGCAACCGCGGTCTTGCAACCCACGCAAAACCTTGCCGATGGCATCTTGTTTGCAAAGCAAAGCCATTCTGTGCCCCTGCAGGAATTTTTCCTTGGGTTGGAGATTCTTACACCCCGGTGGGAGCAACGGCTGCAGCAACCCTCCGCAACGCCGGACTGGAACGGGCAGTATAAATTGCTGCTGCGGTACTTTATTAGCCGTTACTGGCTGCAGGCAGTTTCGGATTATGATCTGCTTTGCCGAGTGAAATTGATGATCGCAGCCTGTATCCTCATTGGACATCTTGGTGGGAATCTGCAAGAGACCTCCCAACTGTTTTCCAAAGAGATTGAAAACAATCCGGATAATGTGGAAGCCATTTTGGACGGCGCATATACTGCGTCGGCACTTACTGATTTGAATCTTTTGGGATTGTTGCTGAATTAACAAATGGCCACGGGGTACATACTGTACCCCGTGGTATATACCCGGGCTCGTAGCACAGTTGGGAGCGCACCACAT
>JAFXBH010000217.1 GCA_017521875.1 Oscillospiraceae bacterium | reverse complement strand
AATAAACTCTTGAAACTAATGGAACGGGAGAGAGAGTTGCTGACATTGCTTGTTGAGAAAGCAGGAAAGAGGTTGGAAAATGGAACTTTGGAAGTATCTAAAAAATAAAATGCAGTTGAATCTGCAGCAGAAGATCTGCGAAAATAACGCGTCTATTACATTTGAAGAGATGATTGTTTTTGCAGAGAATTTCTCCAAGAAACTGAAGGGCATTCAATGCTGTGCCATTTTGTGCCAATCAGAGATGGCAGCGAGTATGGCTCTTTTAAGTTGTTTTGCGGCCCAAGTAACAGCACTGCCACTATCGCAAAGATATGGCGAGTTACATTGTAATAAGATTCTAGATGCCATCAGCCCCAATGCTGTCATTACCGATCAAGGCGGTGAATTGCATGTAATTTATATAAAAGATTCCGTTTATACACAACCGAATGTCCACCCGGCACTGATTATGTGTACTTCCGGAACGACAGGTGCGCCGAAGGGTGCAATGTTAACAGAAACAAATGTGGTAACAAATGTATCAGACATTGCACTTTATTTCGGTATGAAGAAGTCTGATACAATTCTGATCTCCAGACCGCTATATCATTGTGCGGTATTGACAGGAGAGTTTTTGACAGCATTGGTCAAAGGCGTCAAAATCCGATTTTATTCAGGCACATTTAATCCGGTAATTCTTCTAAAATTGTTGAAGGAACACAATATTACAACTTTTTGCGGAACACCCACGTTACTTTCTATGATGGCTCGTTTTAAGAGGAGACAGGAAGATTGTTTGAAGCATATCTGTATCAGCGGTGAATGTATGAGTTTTGAAACCGGCAAGCGCATTGCTGAGGCATTTCCAAACGCTGAAATCTATCACATTTATGGCCTTACAGAAGCCTGTCCGCGGGTTTCCTATTTGCCACCCAGTATGTTTGCACAATATGCCGATTGTGTAGGACTGCCTTTGCGTTCGGTTTTTCTCAAGGTTATTGCTCCTGATGGAAAGCCTGTGGATCTGAACGAAATTGGCACACTGTGGGTGAAAGGTGATAATGTGATGGTAGGGTACTATAACGATCCGGCGAAAACATCTGAGGTTTTAAAGGATGGTTGGCTTTGTACCGGAGATCTGGCCACGTTCAATGAAAGCGGTCTTTTGAAGATTAAGGGACGCCAAGACAATCTGATCATTAAGGCGGGTATGAATATCTATCCCCAGGAAGTGGAAGATGCCCTCAAGGCTGACCCCCGTGTCAGAGAAGTGTGTGTATGGGGTGATACAAATAGCGAAACCGGCACGCAGATCGTTTTGGATATTGCAGGGGATTTTGCAGACGTATCTGAAGTAAAGGAACTGTGCCGTATTTATTTACCCACCTATCAGATGCCCACCAGAATCCACTTATTGGATGAACTTCCCAAGAATGGTTCCGGAAAGATTATACGGAGGCAAGGGTATGCTTGAATATGAGAAAAAGGTATTGCTGACAGAAGATGAGTATGCTGTCCTCGCGGATCAATGTAGAGGCATATCGGTTGAATCTCAGACAAACTACTATTTTGATACAGATGATTTTTATATGAATCGCAAAGGAATTACTTGCAGAATTCGAGCCAAGAACAGAAGATATAAAACAACCATTAAGAATCATACTGCCGGTGGTTTGCATTGCAGTATGGAGGTGGACCTTTGTGAAGGGTCAGAATATAATTCTAAGTTTTATGAAGCCCTGGGGCTATGTTTTCAGGGTGAACTTGTTACAAAAAGGATTATTTTATACAAGGACGCCTTTTGCGAAGCAGTACTGGACCGGAACACCTATCTGGGTTATATGGATTATGAGATAGAGGTCGAATATGTTCAGGGCTGTGAAGATAGCGCACTGGATTACCTGAAAAGCGTGGCAAATTGCTTGGTTGCGGCGAATCTCGTGGATTCTGTTGATAGTTTTTTGCTCCGCGTTGGAAAAGGCAACTCTAAATCAGAAAGGTTTTTCAAAAGGAAGCGACTAGAAAGAAGGCGAATGTGATGCAGTCGGTTTTGCGCGAGATAACAAAGTTGCGTTCAGGAACGCCCATTGTTATTGACTATCACAACAGTAACCGTTACCGTTTGGTGGTTCAGGAGAACAATGGGACAAAAACCGCTTACTGCTTCAGTGCGCCGATTTATAACCGGAAAACACGCAAACTTATTGATATGAAATTTCGGAGGAACGGAGATGCGATTTATACTACAGGGAGCAATGCGAACATTACACTCTTGCACAATCTGCTGATGGAAACCGTAGAAGGATCTATTGCTATAGACTTGCCGCAAAAGCCGATACTGCTTTCATCACAAGAAGTTCAATGCGGGATTTGTATGCTGTCTCCCACAACGAATGGCGTTGCGGTAAGGTGGGATGTGAGTAATACTCCGCAAAATAGTTTTACTATGGAGACAGGACAGCCACATCTCAATATCAGAGCAAATGATCGGTGCTTCGCGCTGATGAAAGAAGAGTATAGGCCGTTAGTAATTCTGTCGTGTATCGGTTCGTTGGATGCCTTCGGTAATGTAATTGCCCCTGCCAAAGTGGAATACCAGAAATTAACGGATAGAAAATATAAAATTACTGTATCAGCCACAAGTCCATTGGCACAATCCGTCGCCTTTGAAGTCAATATGTATGAGAATAAACTGTTCCAGGATACCACAGTAGAGAGTGCCAATCCGTCTGTAAATAATGCTTTTGGCAGTGTTGGATTTATTGGAAATTCCTCTGCCTACGGTGAGCAGTGGCTGTATTCGCGTCCGGATTATTCCCGTATTTCTGAAGTAATGGACAAGCGTGTGCAGAAAGTTGTCCTTCATATACCAAAGTTAAATCTTGGTGATGTGGAGTTGTCTGCCTTTAAGGCAACTTCTCGATTCTGCAGTTTTGGTTCCATCTGGGATAATAAGATCTCAAGCGGCACGCTTGTGTCTGATTCCCAGACATTGGGAAGATATCAGAGTTTGGATATAACATCTTTGCTTGTGGATACGCGAACAAGGACAATTTCCAGATCGGAAGGCTTGATTTTGAAATCTAAAATCAAGGGTAGCGGTTTCTCCGTGATTGCAACGGGAGACAGTTGCTATGCGCCCCAGATTATGGAGATCAATTACAGATAAATATTTTTT
>JAFXBH010000216.1 GCA_017521875.1 Oscillospiraceae bacterium | reverse complement strand
GGTAGAGCAACTGACTCTTAATCAGTGGGTCCCGGGTTCGAGTCCCTGAAGGTGCACCATGGCCCATTGGTCAAGTGGTTAAGACAGCGGCCTCTCACGCCGTTAACATCGGTTCGAATCCGGTATGGGTCACCAACTCCTTACCCCTTGACAGAAATAAGCGTAAATGATATAATCCAAAGGCTATTAGAAGCGGAAACGCTTTTAATATAAAGGATGGCTTAGAAGCCATCTGAGAGAAGTTCGTGTTGATTGTCGTGAGGGTCCACCTGTTCCCATCCCGAACACAGAAGTTAAGCTCACGTACGCCGACGATAGTTGCCGGGTGACTGGCCGTGAAAATAGGTAACGCGAACACAAAAAGAGTCGGGAGAAATCCTGGCTCTTTTTTCTGCCTGCAAGTGTCCCCCGGACACTTGCGGACGGCAGGACGATAGATTGCCCTAGCCGTGAAAATAGGTAACGCGAATATTAAGAACCAGGCTTTTGCCTGGTTCTTTTTCTATATGTTAGAAATTTTGTATCTGAGGTCTGTATGCTGACAAAGAAATTATAAATTGGTTGTATGACGCAGGTGTGCCGAAAGACCGGCCGGTAACAGTTCATACCTCTCTGAAGAAAATTGGAGAAATTGAGGGCGGTGGGCAGACGCTCCTGGATGCACTGATCGACCACTGCACCGCAGAGGGTGGACTGTTGTGTATCCCTACCCACACATGGGGTTATATGGAGAACGGTGAAGAAATTGTTCTTGATCTTGCAGAGCCGAAAAGCAATCTGGGTGTGTTACCCAATCTTGCATTGCAGGATAGCCGTGGAGTCAGAAGCCTCCATCTTACCCATTCGGTGACTATTTTTGGCGATGATGCGGCAGCCTTTGCCCGGTGCGATGCGGATGCACATACGATGGCAGACCCCAAGGGTTGCTACGGAGAACTTTACAGACGGGACGGTTATGTACTGCTCATTGGCGTTGGCCACGATAAAAACACATTTCTTCATTGCGCAGAGGATATGATTGGCGTATCCAACAGAAACGCTTCTCAGGCTAAAAGCCTGAAAATCCGGCATACAGATGGAAAAATAGAAGAAAAATCCCTGTATCCTCTTTTCTCGGAGGGGATCTACGATGTGTCGGAACAGTCTGGAAAGTATGAGCCTGCTTTTCAGAAGCACGATTGCATCATCTGCGGAAAATTGGGCAATGCAGATGTCCAACTATGCAGCGCGCGGAAAATGAAAGAGGTAATGGAACTGATATATGAGCGCAGCAATCACGCAGAATTGTTGGCAGACGACACGCTAATTCCTGCAGATTTTTATTAAAAAAGAATCCCCTCTACCTGTATAGTAGAGGGGATTCTTGTTAATCAGTAGGAACATTTTCTTCTGCGATAAGACACTCTTTGTTTTTCTGCGCTGACCGCAAAACAAACTGGAAAGCCACAACAACTGCGATCATCAGTCCGGTAAAGAACCAGAAGCAGGGAACATATGTACCGAATATATCGTAATAGAGATCGCTGAGAGGAGAGCCCAAACACAGTCCCAGAGAGTTCATTGCAGTAAAGACACCCAGGACTTTCACGTAAGATGCATCGCCAAACAGTTCGTTGGAGAGCAGGGGAATGATAATGGTTTCCAAAGGCATAGCGAGGCTGGAAAGAATGACTGCTGCCATGGCTAGTACCAT
>JAFXBH010000215.1 GCA_017521875.1 Oscillospiraceae bacterium | reverse complement strand
CAGACCGATCTGGTTGCCATAAGAGGAATAACCGGCGGCCGCTGTCTGACAAATCTTACGCTGAGGCAATTTGCCGGGAATGGTTTCATTCAACGGCTTCCGGGGATCTGCACCGCCGGTCACACGCATTGCCTGATGGACATAAGCACGACCAGACAAAGGATCGCGAATACAACCGCCGATACAAGTGGCTGCACCGCCAAAGGGCTCGATTTCTGTGGGATGGTTGTGGGTTTCATTTTTGAACATCAGCAACCAGTCCTGATCTTCCCCATTGACCTTGGCTGTTACATGGATGGAGCAGGCATTGATTTCTTCACTCTCGTCCAATTCCGGCAGCAGACCACGCTTTTTCAGGGTTTTTGCGCCAATGGTGGCAATGTCCATCAGCGTCTGGGGTCGCTGGGCGGCTTTCTCTTCTCCATACACTTCCACACGAGCATCCAGATATCGACCGTATGCCGCTGCCACAGCAGGGTCGTCGATCTTTACATCGTCAATAATGGTGGAGAAGGTGGTATGACGGCAGTGGTCAGACCAGTATGTATCAACCACGCGAATTTCTGTGATAGTGGGATCCCGGTGTTCTTCGTCCCGGAAATAGTTCTGCAGGAACTTCAAATCATCCAAATCCATGGCAAGACCCAATTTCTCCAACAAGTCTGCCAAACCGGCTTCGTCCAATCCGATGAATCCGTCCACGGTTGCCACAGACTGGGGAATTGCATAGGCAACAACCAAAGTTTCAGGCTTTTTCAGATCTGCTTCCCGGCACTCAACGGGATTGATCACATATTTCTTAATAGCGGTGATCTCTTCTTCTGTCAGGTTGCCGTACAGACCATAAACCTTTGCAGAGCGTACCAAGGGGCGCTCGCCCTGAGAAATAATCTGGATACACTGGGCTGCGGAATCTGCCCGCTGGTCAAACTGACCGGGCAGGGGCTCTACAGCAAATACCGTAGCACCGGACAGATCATATTCCGGCGATGCAACATCCAACTGGGG
The DNA here is from genome assembly GCA_017521875.1 of Oscillospiraceae bacterium. GTDB lineage: Bacteria > Bacillota > Clostridia > Oscillospirales > Oscillospiraceae > Faecousia. The sequence goes on along the minus strand of JAFXBH010000215.1, from coordinate 916 downwards.
CTCAGAAAAGACCGTTTGGGTGGCATAGTCAAATAATTCTTTTGTAATGTTTTCGGCATCGTAGCAATTCAGCAGACGAACACGCTCTAATATCTGAATGCCCAACAAATTTCGCACATCGTTCAGCAGAGCCTTGGCTTCATTGTCAAGTCCCTGTCTTTTTTCTACATATACTCTATAAACCAATTTCAGTTCCTCCCGGCTTTCAGCGCCTTTGCGCCAATATCGTGGCGGTAAAAGGCATTGTCGAAATGAATTGTTTCTACCATTTTGTAGGCTTCGTCAATGGCTTCTTCCAAAGTGTGGGCAACTGCGGTTGCACCCAGGACACGGCCGCCATTTGTCAGCAGTTTGCCGCCTTTTTCCGCTGCACCGGCTACATAGACATTGCTCCAAACTGTTTCGGGAATGGTCATCTCAAAGCCTTTTTCATATGCGGTGGGATATCCCCTAGACGCCATAATCACGCAGCAAGCATTCTTATTGGCAAACTTCACTTCTGTATCTGCCAGCGTGCCGTTGGTAGTGGCCTGCATAATCGTCAGCAGGTCGCTTTCCAGCAAAGGCAGAACCACTTGGGTCTCAGGGTCACCGAAACGGCAGTTGTATTCGATCACCTTAGGACCGTTGGGGGTCAGCATCAGGCCAAAATACAGACAGCCTTTGAATGTACGGCCTTCCGCATTCATCGCTGCAACAGTAGGCAAAAAAATGGTCTCCATACATTCCTTTGCGATATCCTCAGTGTAATAGGGATTGGGAGCGACTGTTCCCATACCACCGGTATTGAGACCGGTGTCATTGTCTCCTGCCCGTTTATGGTCCATAGAAGAGATCATAGGAACAACGGTTTTGCCATCTGTAAAGGACAAGACCGAGACCTCCGGGCCGGTGAGGAATTCTTCAATAACGATCT
>JAFXBH010000214.1 GCA_017521875.1 Oscillospiraceae bacterium | reverse complement strand
CATCCCAGATTTTGAAAGAAACTTACCATCAGGCATTTACCGACGCCATTGCCGCCGGCAAGGATGTGATCTATATCTCCTGCTCCTCCGCCCTGTCCGCATCTATCAATGTGGCGCGGTTGGTGGCTGCAGAACTGACGGATCAGCATCCGGAAGCAAGCATTTACTGCATCGATTCCCTGATCAGTTCTCTGGGTCAGGGCTATCTGGCAATGGAAGCCTCCCGGAAAAGAGAAGCCGGTCTCAGCGCAGCAGAAAACGCTGCTTATATCGAGAGTATCAAACTCTGCGTCAACCAGTGCGGTACCGTGGCTTCTCTGGAATATCTGCGCCGGGCAGGCCGTATCAAAGCCTCCAAGGCTTTCTTTGGCAATCTGTTTGGTGTGAAGCCCATTATCATCTCCGACCGCACCGGCAATAACTACGCCTACAAAAAAGCGAAAGGCGCTGTCAATGCCCGGATCGCCATTGCTGAACATATCTGTCAGGCCGCCGACGGCGTATACGAAGAACTGCTGGTCAGCCATGCAGACTGCATAGAAGAGGCAAACCTGCTGATCGAAGAGATCTTGAAGATCGCTCCTTTCCAAAAGGTTACTGTCAGCATCATCGGCCCTATCGTGGGCGCATCTGTAGGCCCCGGCACTGTGATTGCTTTCTGCCACGGCACAGAAGTTATGATTGAAGGAAATGAGTAATATGCAAAACACATTGGACGGTACCGCCCTTCACCAACTGTTTACCAGCGGTTACCGCAACCTAAAAAAGAATATGGACGCCATCAACGCGCTGAATGTATTCCCCGTTCCTGACGGAGACACCGGCGCCAATATGGTGATGACCTTTGGCGGTGGTTTGCAAACCATTGCTGAACCCCCCGTCCATGTAGGTCAGTATATGCAGGCTCTGTCCCGGGCAGTTTTACTGTCTGCCAGAGGCAACTCCGGTGTGATTTTCTCCCAGTTCGTCCACGGTCTGTACCGGGGATTTGCGGAAAAAGAGACCGTTACTTTTGGGGATATGGCCCAGGCTTTTGCCTGTGCCAAGGAGGATGCCTATCACTCCATTATCACCCCCACCGAGGGCACAATTCTCACCGTCATTCGGGAGGCCGCAGAATTTTTGGCAGAAAATGCCACAAAGTTTGACAGTTTCCAAGAGGGTTTTGACGCTCTGCAGACCCAAATGGCCGCCACTTTGAAAAAGACACCGGAACTTCTCCCTGTTTTAAAGGAAGCCGGTGTGGTGGACAGCGGCGGTGCCGGTCTTATCTGCTTTGTGGACGGCATCTGCGCCCATTTGCAGGGCCACGCCCCTGCGGATATCTCCGACTGGACAGACCTGACTGCTCCTGCCGTCAACACCGCCAATTTCGGACCGGACAGCCGGCTGGAATACGGTTACTGCACCGAGTTTATTTTGCAACTGATGAACTACAAGACCGACCTGTCCCGCTTCGATCTTCAGCAATTTACCAAACCCCTGGAAGAGATGGGTGATTCTATCGTTGCGGTACATAATGACGGTATTGTAAAGATTCACATTCACACATTTACTCCGGAGACCGTACTGAGTTATGGCCGCCGTTTCGGTGAATTTGTCTCCCTGAAGATTGAAAATATGTCTGTGCAGCACAGTCAGGTACAGGCTGAGACCCAACGGAAAAAGGTAAAATACGCCATCATTGCTGTGGCATCCGGTGACGGCATTAAGGAATATTTTGAAAGCATCGGAACATCCTTTGTCATTGACGGTGGGCAGACCAACAATCCCCCTGTCAGCGCATTTTTGGACGCCTTCAATCGGGTCGATGCAGAGCACATCATCGTGCTTCCCAATAACTCCAACATTATCCTCACCGCCAATCAGGCGGCTGACGCTTACACCGCCTGCGATGTGCGGGTGATTCCCACCACCTCTATTGTGGAAGGGTACTCTGCCCTGTCTATGATGAACCTGTGGTGCGATACGGTGGAGGAACTGATTGAAGATATGTCCTCTAACCTGAAAAATGTAGATACCGGCTATGTAACCACCGCCATTCGGGATACCCATATGGATGGCCTGGATGTGAAGAAAGGCGATTACATCGGTCTCAGCGGCAAGCACATTCTCACCACTGCCAACGACCGGGTGGAAGCCGCCAAGAATCTGGTGCGCAGCATTACCGCCGCTTCTCCCAAAGATGTGATCATCTTCTTCTACGGAGAAGGGGTATCGCAGGAGGAAGTAGACACCCTGGCCGCCTTCCTGCAGGAAGAGTATCCCATGGTCGATGTGGGATTTGTGGATGGCAAGCAGGCAATTTATGATTTTATTATCTCTTTGGAGTAATTGTTATGACCAAGATCGTAATTGACACCCTGGGCAGCGATATGGGTCTTGCCCCGGTAGTGGCCGGCGTGGCCAAAGCCCTGGAGCAGGAAATGGATTTCTTCCCTGTGCTGGTAGGACCGGCAGAGGAGATCCGTCAGTTCTTAGACCGGGAGGGCATCCCACCCCACCGCTACGAATTGCTGGACAGCAACCACTGTATCCGCAACGAAGACCCCCCTACCGCCATCTTCGGCGAGGGCAATCCCGCCACTATGGCCATTGCCTACGATCGGCTGAAAAACGACAGTGACTGCTGCGCCTTGCTTTCTGCAGGCAATACCGGCGCGCTTTTGGTGGGTTCTATCTGCAGGCTGGGTCTGCTGCCGGGCCTGAAGTTCCCGGCGTTGGCCTCTGCCCTACCCTGCAACGGAGAAAACTTGCTGTGTCTGGTAGACTGCGGTGCCAACATCGAATGCAGTGCAGACGATCTTGCCCGGTTTGCCCGAATGGGACACATTTTCTCCAAGCACTACTGCGGCATCCCCTCTCCCCGTCTGGGTCTGATGAGCGTAGGCAGGGAAAAGCAAAAAGGCACGCCCCTGGTTCAGCAAGCCTATGAGAAAATCAGCGCTTTGGGGCTGAACTTTGTGGGTAATGTGGAAGGCAGTGACCTGGTTACCGATTATGTTGATGTGGTAATCACTGACGGTTTCAGCGGCAATCTCCTTCTGAAATGCGCAGAATCCGTAGGCAAGGCCGCAATGGAGATTGTGAAAGCCTGCTGCCCGGATCCTGTGTTGGCAAAGTCTATCTGCCAGGCTCTCTTTGAGACCTTTGATTTTAACTCCAGGGGCGCTGCCACTTTCCTGGGGACCAAAAAGACCGTAGTTAAAATGCACGGTGCTTCCAACACCGACACGGTAGTGGCCTCCATCGCCCAGATCCTCCGTTTGGAAGCATCCTGTTTCTCCCAGGCAATGGCGGAAGAATTAACAAAATAAAAAAGCAAATCGCCAAAAATGATTTTGGCGATTTGCCCTTTTTTCACTGTGTTATTGTTCCCGGGTACGCAGCGCGATGTATGTAAACTTATATAGCCAGTAACGCAGTGGCAAGCATAGCAACAACACCAAGTAGTAGGCCAGCCACAGAGGCACTCGCGGGCAAGCATAGAAAAACAGCGTGCAGCCAAATGTGTACAGGCTGTGGGATATGATCTGATGGATCAGCAGTGTTAACTGATCATAGCACCGCACTTTGCGAAATGCGTAATACCGATCAATGATCATGTGAACTCCATAGGCAACAACACCCGCGCTGGGAACGGTGAATAGAAGATGCTGATAACCAAATACCACAGATGCTACCGTTACCGCAATCACCGACGCAAGGAATCCCACCAGTTGGCCAATGGCCAGGCTGAACAGACTTCTGTAGATCCGCACCGTATCTTTCACCGGTTGAAAATGGGAAGACTGGTTATTATTAATATAAATGGCATCGATGGTTAAAGTAGAAATGGGAATGGCCTTTTTGGCTGCGTAATACAGCACATTCATTTCGTAATCGTAATTATCCCGCTCCACCTGCACCAGCCAATCGATATACTCGCAGGAGAATCCTCTCAAGCCGGACTGATTGTCCGACAGATACCGCTTGGTCAGCAGCGCATAAACCACCCGGGACATAGCATTGCCCACTTTTGATCGCAGAGGAATATCCTCTCTCCGCTGGCGCATAGTCAGGACGAACTTGTGCCCTGCCTGCAACCGCTGGCTGACACGGACAACGTCCTCCACACGGTGCTGTCCGTCGGCATCGCAGGTGATGAAACCGGTGACCTCCGGCATATGATCCCGGATATACTGCATACCTGTTTTCAGCGCGGCGCCTTTGCCCCGGTTCTTTTCGTGCCGCAGGATATGGGTATCTCCCTGCACAGCATTGAAAATCTCTTCGTAGGCCGGGCCGCTGCCGTCGTCTACGATCACCACCGTAAAACCGGCTTCCTTTAGATGTTTGGTTAGGTGTATCAATTCTGCATCCGGCTCATAGGCCGGAATAAGCACTGCGTCCATCATTACCTCTCTATCTGTTCGGTAACCGAACCTCTCTTTATTTTTCCGTGCTACGGATCAAAAATGTATGAATCTCCTCCATCAGATCATCGTTGGCCGTACCGTCGGCATCATACAGCAAATCTGTATGGCCGCCATCCCGGAGTAAATACTCTGCCTGAACGGAAGATAATGCTTGGCAATGCGCCATAATAGAGCCTTTATCCACAGATATTCTCTGGTCTCCGCTTCCGTGGATCACCAGCACAGGTACATCCTGCCGGGAGATGATTTCTGCCGCCTGTAAATCAACCGTTTCTCTGCCAAAGAGCATTGTTTGATACAGCCATAGAAATCCATAATTCGCGTAACTAACCGGGCCGGCAGTCTTGACACTCATCTCCATCACCGCTTCCATCGCGCTGTTGACGCCGCTGACAGAAACAACTGCTGAAACATCCCGATTTTGGGCCAATATGCAGCAGGCTGCGTAGCCGCCACGGCTATGGCCTACCAAAACGAGTTCATTATACCCTAAGTTTGCCTGATTTTCAATATAATTTAATGCTGCCTCCAAATCCGGGATCGTCTGGGAAAATCCCACCTGATTCTTTCCCTGAGAGCGGAGCGTTCCGGTGGGGTCAAATGTAAACACACCCCAACCGTAATCCAGAAAAGACCGGATCTGCCAAAGGTAATCATCCCCACCGGCGCAAAAGCCGGGGACCAGGACGATCAGGCCGTGGGCCTTTGCCGGGTCTGACGGCCTATAATGATAGCCGGTCAGCAGATTGTTCCCGGAAGAAAACCGGCATACAGACCTGTTTGCCACCATAACCGTAAGGGCACCGTCAATGGTCGCCGGGGTGTCGTACCGGCGGAAAATCCTGTCGTATATGATTTTGGTTGCCGCCATAGAAACGACACAAAAAACAACTAATACTGTGATAATAATACGTAGTATCCTTTTGCTATTGAATTTCTTTGCAGATACCACAATTATCACCACTTTTTTCGGAAATTATAAGGGAGTGAATCGTATGCAATTTTCCCCCAGTTATCAGTTCTCCGTACTGCCGGAAGAAACTTTTGCCCAGAAAATGACCGCCATTGCCTCGGAACTGGACGCATGCCGACAAGAGGGAACTTTTCAAAGTTTTGACGGCAAACCCCTTTATTATGAATATTTTCAAGCCCAGGGCAGCCGGGGAGCCGTCGTGATTGCCCACGGCTTAAGCGAGTTCACCGGTAAGTACCACGAATTTGCCTGGTACTTGCTGAATCAGGGATATGATGTATTTCTGTATGATCAGCGCTGCCACGGCCGTTCCTGTCGGCTGACAGATCGGCAGGATATGATCCACACCGACCACTTTACCGATTATTATAAGGATCTCCACTGTTTCGTGGAGAATGTGGTACGGAGAGCAACCGATCTGCCCCTTTACCTGTATGCCCACTCTATGGGCGGCGCTGTGGCGATTCAGTATATGGCCCGGTATCCGGAGATTTTCACAAAAGCCGTTCTGTCCGCACCCATGATCCAGCCTCTGACCGGCAATGTGCCGCCGGTGGTGGCTCGCTGGGGGCTCAGCGCTTATCTCCTCTTTGGAAACGGAAAGAAAAAGTTCTGGCTGGCCGACGAATTTGACCCGGAATACCCCTTTTCCTGCTCTCAGGACAGAAGTTTGGCCCGTTTTCAGCGGAATATGGAGATTCGTCTGGCAAATCCCTGTTACTGCACCACACCCCAGACCATTCGGTGGATTCAGCAGTCTTTGCTGCTGCGTCCGAAACTGACCCGGAAATCCTTCCTCCGGAAACTGCAGACACCTATTTTGATGCTCTGCGCGGAACAGGACAAAGTCGTATGCTTCCAGGCACAGACGCAATTCGCTAAAAACTGTCCTGTATGCCGGCAAATCGTCATTCCCGGCGCTACCCATAGCATGCTATGGGGTACGCAGGAAGTCATTGCCGCCAATGTGCAGGCAGTACTGGATCACTTCTGCTGATTCCCCTTTTGCGCGCCCATACGCCTGGCCTCTGCCAGCGCCACTTTCCAGAAGCCTGCCAGCACCCGGCGGAACCGAATCACCAGTACCACATCGTAGTTGAAAACCGACTCTTCTCCCAAAAAGTCGCAGGAAATATCGATCTTGCACCCCTGCTTGCGGACTTTCACAAAACTCCCCAGGGCATTCAACAAACCATAGGTAGCCGCACTGTATTGACCGTAGTGGAGAGCCGCTTCGTCTGCGCCATCCCCGGCGCAGCGGATTTCTATGTGTAAGCGGGTAACTGTGCCGTATTGCAGCAGTTCCACGATCTCTTTCAGCAGGTTGATCAGCAGACGATAGGTATCCTTTACCGTTCTTTTCAGGCCGTCTTTCCGGATGCTCTCCTGCACGGATTTTCCATCCAGACGGTCAGCGCCAATGGCGGTTTTCAGCATCTTGATCACCGGCGCATTGGGGTCGGGATCTTCACCATAGGTTTTAAAGAGGAATTTATAGCGGAGCATCAGTTCTCCGTTTGCATCGTTACGGATGAGGATTTTTACCGGCAGAAACAGGATCACGGTGATCAGAGTTGCCAAAAAGCCGATAATTGCAAGCGCAATCCACATATGTCGCTGCCTCCTTATTTATAATAGGTACATTATACAGTATTCACCAAAAGATTTCAACATTATTCACGCAAAGGGAGGAATCCTATGCATTGGTTATACCGCAATATAGCAGATTTTTCCCGGGAAGAACTGGAACTGGCCTGGGAGAATGTATCTCCGTCCCGGAAGGAACACATTTTGCGGTTTCGTCAGCCGGAAGACCGGATTCGCTCGTTAGCCGGAGAGATTTTGGCCCAGCAAATCTTAAAAGAGCAATTTAGCATCTCCTCTGCTCTGCTTCACCGGGCGTCTAGCGGAATGCCTTATCTCACAGGATGCAGTCTGCACCTGAGCATTTCTCACTGCAATCAAATGGTTGCCTGCGCTGTCAGCCGGGAGCCGGTGGGGATTGACATCGAGGAAATTCGGCCCATTAAGATAAAACTTTGTGACCGCGTTTGCGTAGATGAGGAAAAATCCTATGTATTGGGAGATTGGCAAGGGGCTGATGACGGGCTTTGCAAAGATCCGGAGGTAACCCAGCGGTTTTTTGAAATCTGGACCGGCAAGGAGGCCTATTTCAAAAAATTGGGTACCGGCATCACCGACTTAAAGTCTGTAAACATTTTGCATCTGCCCCGGCAGGTGGAGATTGCAGACGGGTATATGGTACAAATGATATAAAAATGCCGCAAAATTTCCTTTGCGGCATTTGTTTTTTTATTTTCCCAGTTTTTTTCGAAGTTTTTCCCGTACATCCTGCAAAAAAGAGGATGTATGTTCTCCGAAAGCGCAATCGTTGACAAAGTGTTCACAGTTGTTGTGGAGAATATCGTAACCGCCCTCCCCCAGCCGCTGCCGAGCCAGGGTTACAATCTGCTCCGGGGAGCGAACAGTTTTTCGCTCCGCCCCTTCCGGCTGGGCAACCTCCAGTTCCCCACCTTGCAAAAAGGTCATGACATCGGTGCTGAGCACTTTGATTTGCTCCGCGGCCCGAAGGGGGTCATCGGGAAGTCCGAACTGGATCACTTCTTCCTCCGATACAAAGATACCATAGTGGTGGTAAAATTGCACCTTGGTGCGGATAATGTCGCCGAAAACCGGCGTTTTTTCTATCCAGCGCATATCAGCACTTGGCCTCGATGCAGGCGATCACATCACCCACCGTCCGGATAGCAGAGAAGTCTTCATTGGTAAACTTGATGCCAAACTCCTCTTCCACAGCCATCGCCATATATAAAAGGCCAATGGAATTGATACCGATATCCTCCCGCAGGGAAGACTCAGGGGTGATCTTGGCGGCATCTACACTCTCTTCAAATACCACCTGAAATACTTTCATAAGCCGTTCAATGGTTTGCATACTGTTCCTCTCCTTGCTGATGCGCTGCGCATCGATTCATTTCTTCCAACAATATATCTGTGATCATTTCCATATCTGCGGTGGTAGGGAATTTCTTTGGCACCAGAGCCTTGGGATCCAACGGCTCTCCAATCACCACCACCCGTCGGTTATACCAGTGTTTCGGCGGCACAATGTGCATGGGAATGATCGGCACACCGGCCTGCAAGGCGATCAGCGCCACGCCGGATTTTAAGGAATGAATCTGATTCTCTCTGTCGATACTGCCCTGCGGGAATATGGAAAGGGTATCTCCGCCCTTCAGGGTATTCACGCACTTGTGAATGGCTTCGATATCTGCCCCGTAACGGTCGATGCGAATGGCACCCACGCCTTTCAGCAGCCAACTGCGCAGTTTGCCTTTCATCACTGCTTCTGCCGCCAAAAAGTACACTCGTCGATACCAAAATGCCACACCGATCACAAAGGGGTCAGAAAAAGCGGTATGGTTGGCTGCCAGGATGGCACCGCCATGGATCTTGGCCTTATAAGGCTCCCCGGTGGGGGTGATCCGCTTCATGCGGTACAAAAGAAGAAGGGGAATACACACAAACCGGGCCGCAGTCATAGCGATCCTCTGTCCACACACGCGTCTGCGGTTTTTTCTTTGTTTTTGCATAGTTATTTCAATTCCTCTTTCAATTCAAAAACCTTGGTCTCCAAAAGATTGGTCAGATATGCCAGTTGCTCCTGCTCGCTCAATCCCTCTTTGCAGTGTTCCTGCAGACGGATCTCCGGGCCGATCACCAGACTGGCTCGTTTGAAAAGACCGTAATTGCCGTTGGTATACACCGGTATGATGGGGGCGTCGGTACGCATAGCGATGAAGGCGGTACTGACGGTAAACGGGAAATGACATCCCTTCACAGGCAGTCTGGACTGTGGGAACACACCTACAATGCCGTTGTCATCCAGCACCTGCAGGGCGCTGGATACGAAATCAAAAGATTTGGCATCCCGATCCACCCGAATGCCGCCAATCAAGTTCAGGAACACCCGCATAAAACCATTACGGTTGAACATCACCTCTGCGATCAGAAAACGCACTGTCCGGCACGGAAACACCAACACGCACAGCACAAAATCAATCAGGCTGAGGTGGTTACTGACCAAAATACAATGTTTGGGCAGTCTCCTCTTTGCGCCGGGCGCCAGGCGAACACGGGGTTTCAAAAATAGCCAGGCAGGAATGGCGCCGGTGAGTTTTACGAAACCCATACAGAAATTTACAAGCCATTTATGTTTGTTCATATTACAGTTTACTCTCTATGTATTCACAGATTTCTTTCGGGGTATAGCAGTAAGTGTCACTGCTGTTATAGTCGGAGATGGAAAATTCCTCCGCAAGGGCCACCAGCACAGAAAAATACTGGATGCTGGTTGCGCCTAAGTCGTAGAAAATATGGGACTGCGAAGTGACTTTGGCTTCCTCCAATTCCAGCACCTGGGCAATGATCTTGCACACCTGGCGCAACAGCGGGGATTCTCCGTCGGCAGCGGATACTTCCTGCTGAAACTGCTGGATACCGGTCAGTTTCACCTGTCCGTTCTCAATTTTCCTGGCCAGTTGGACACGGCTGACTTTTACTGCCGTGGGCGGTGCAATCTCATCAAAGGTCAGATAAAAGGCCTTGACTGCCGAAGCGGTGGGGAATGTATTGTTGACAGAATAGAAATAGTCCTTCAGCCGACCGACCTGGGCGGCGGTAATATAAGGATTTACCTGGGCCACCAGGGACAGTTCCTGGCCGTTTTGGCCAGGAACACCCAGCACACTGAACTGCTGGACGCCCTGCGGCAGGAACGCCTTTTCCACCATATCGGGGTTGATATTCTCACCGTTTTCCCCAATGACCGTATCGCTGAGTCGGCCGTGGATATAATAGTGGCCGTCCCGGCATGTCATCCGGTCGCCGGTATCAAACCAGTCTTCCCGGGTGACCGGTTTTCCGTTGACAATCTTCTGAATGCACAAAGAAGAACCCTTTACCTGCAAAATCCCCTCCGGGCTCAGCCGGTAATCCACGGATGTAAAGGGATGGCCGATGGAGTTGCGGTTTCGATCCTTGGGTCTGCGGCGCAGTTCCACAGAGGTGATACCGATCTCGCTCATACCGTAGCCGTTGTGCATACTGTAGCCGATGCCATTGAGCAGTTCCATAGCGGAATCCCGCAGGTAACTGCCGCCGTTGATACAGAACATCACCGATTTGCCAAAGAGTTTGTCTGTAATCTGGCTGAGCATCTGCTTTGCCACCGCTGCGCCAAAGGCAGGGAAAATATTTTGCAAGGCGGTGGTAAACTTCAATGCCCGACGCAACTTGGCTTCTTTCTTCTCTCCCTGCTTGGCAACCTCGGCCCAAATCTTACTTTCCACCGTATGCCACAGCATAGGAACGGCAAAGATGTGGGTCACTTCGTGGCGGCGGCAGGTTTTTAAGATAGTCTCCGCGCTGTAATCCCGCAAAAAGACCAATGTTCTTCCAAAGAATGTAAACCAAAAATATACCGCAAACAGGCCAAAAATATGATAAAACGGCAAGAATGCCAGTTGCTTCAGTTGGCCCTTGTAATGCTTGGCAATGCGGGGATTTTCTTTGACGATAGCCTTAAAGTTCAGAATCTGCTCTGCCACCTGGTAGCCGGAATAAAAACAGATCACTTCGTTCATAGAGGTGGCCGAGGAGGAAATGGCCAGTTCATTCTCAAACACATCCTCCGGGGCAGCAGGAAACTCCCCTTCCAAATCTGCCAAAGTGATGGCTTGGCCGGAACAACCGGTGGTCTGGGCGCAGAGGATATGCTTGACCTGCAGAGTCTTCAAAATCCCGTCGGTCAGGTTTTGAGGATAGCGCATATTCACCAGGTAGGGTTTGTTGCCGCTCATCAGGATCGCCCAGAAAGCCACGATCCAGTCCAGGGAGTTTTCCATCTCCAGAGCGATATAGCCGTGGGTAGCGCCTATTTTTGCGTACAGTCCGGCAGCAGCGCGGTAAATCCGCTGCTGCACCTGCCCGTATGTATACTTTTGAATGCGGAAACCGTCGTTGGTCTCGCACAGAACACGATCCTTCCAGAGAAACATAATGCGAAAGATAGACTGCATATCCTTGGGAGATGCTTCCAACTGCTCTCTGTTGGTCCGCAAAACAGTTCTGACTTCTTGATTCATAGCGTTTCCTTCCAAATATAGAAATTTCCGCCGGCATTGTGCCGGCGGAAACTGTTTTCGATCAACTGATCACGCCCGCGTTTTTCTTATAACTCCAGCAAATTGATGATGCCCATCAATTGCATCACGCCGGCAACGATGATTGCGGCAAGGGAGAGTTTCATACCTACAGAACAGGGAGTCCCGCAGTTGCCGTTTCTTATGCTTTGGGCGCACAGACAACGACCTACAATCGCCGGCGCAACAGAGAACATACCGAAGGAAATAGACATGCCAAAGCCCAGACCCGGTTCAAACATACCCGCAAAGGTATACAGAATACCCACGACTGCCATAAACAAGCCGAAAATACTCAAACCCATTCCCACAAAGCCAAGAACCTTATCCTTTGTGGACACAACAGGTTCTGCAACGGCTACGGGCATAACCGGCTGGGGTACAGAGTAGACCGGCTGGGGAACAGGAATGACCGGCTCTGCTACGGGTACTGCTGCTTCCACCACGGGGGGTTCTGCAATTTTGGGTTCTGCAGACATCACCGGAGCGGGGGCGCCGCACTGGGGGCAAAACTTTGCATCTTCCTTCAACCAGAATCCGCATTGTGAACAGTATAACATAGCAATTCCTCCCTTTTTTTCTTGATTATATCACAGGATATATTCCTGCGCAAGCACTTTTGAGAGGCAAATGGGGAATTTTTCGACCGTAGATGCCCTCAACTGACGGTAGAGGAATTTTTCAGCGGAAATGATTGACAAGCAGACCGCTTTATATTATGTTTATAGTGTAGACTGAGGAGGGATTCCTATGAGTAATATATTATCTACAAACGCATTAACCAAACAATATAAAAAGCAACTGGCGGTAAATGCCGTCAATATGCACATTGACCGGGGCGACATTTACGGCTTCGTGGGCGAAAACGGCTCCGGTAAAACCACAGTGATTCGGCTGATCACCGGGCTGATCTCCCCCACTTCCGGCGGCTTTGAACTCTTCGGCGTGGACAACCGGGACGGAAAAATCGGTCAAGCCAGAAGTCACATCGGCGCCATTGTGGAAAGCCCGTCTATTTATATGAATATGTCTGCCTATGACAACCTGAAGACCCAGTGCGCCATTCTGGGCATTGACGGAAAAGAAAAGATTCCTGCCGTGCTGAGCGATGTGGGTCTGGAGGCTCTGCTGGAAGAAAAGAAACACGCCAGCGATTTCTCCTTGGGTATGCGGCAGAGATTGGGCATCGCTATGGCTCTGCTGGGAGATCCGGAATTTTTGATTTTGGACGAACCTATGAACGGCCTTGACCCTGCCGGTATTGTAGGCATCCGGGAACTGATTCTGAAACTGAACCGTCAGCGGGGCATTACCTTCCTGATTTCCTCTCATATTCTCACAGAACTGTCCCTGGTAGCCACCAAATACGGTATTATTTCCAAAGGTCGACTGATCAAGGAGATCACCGCGGAACAACTCCACCGAGAATGTACCAACACCACGGCTATCAGCGCAGATGACCCCCAGAAATTGGCTCAAGTGGTACAGGAAAGTGTGGAAAATCCTTTGGATCTCACTCCGGATGGCGTAAAGGTCATCGGCAATGTGGATTTGACCGCCCTTCTGTCGGCAATCCTCAGCAGCGGCGTGAAAATCCTCAGCATCAACTGCAGTGAAACCAGTTTCGAGGACTACTATCTGTCTATGATCGGGGGTGCAAAGGAATGAAAGGTCTCTTAAAAGCAGATTTTCGCCGGGTATTGAAGGACAAATTGCTACTGGTCATTGGCATTCTGGCTGTGGTTTTCGCCGCGCTGACACCTTTGTTGTATGCCATTATCTTTACCGGCGCAGATATCTTTGCAGATGATATGCTCATCGGTATCGTTTCAGGCAAATCTCAGTTCTTTGGTTCTTTTTCTATGGGAAATAACCTGGGTCTGATCGCCCCGGTTCTGCTGGGCATTGCCCTGTGTAAGGATTTCTCCTTCGGCACGGTGCGAAACAAGGTCATTTCCGGCAAGAGCCGCAGCGCGATTTTCCTGTCGCTGTTCATCACCTGCTCTGCCGTTTTGATCTCCGTGATGTTGCTGCACGCATTTCTCACCCTGGGCATCAGCCTGATCTTCTTTGACTATCAGACGACACCCTTTACTATGGCGGATTTCTGGTATTTCCTGGAATCCCTGGGGTTTGAACTGCTGGTGCTGCTGTTTGTCGGCGCACTGCTTTCCTGTCTGTGCGTATGGATGAAAAATGTGGGTCTGGTCATCGTTCTGTACATCGCCCTGTCCTTTGTACTTGTGCTGGCAGGCAGCGTGACGCAGGTGGTCATCAGCCTTTTGGAAATCACCGGCGACAACGAAAAGATCCTTAATGTAATGCGGTTCTTAGACAGAATCAATGTGGGAAATGCCGTGGCGTATATCGGTGTCGGCACAGAATACAGTCTGAAAGATGTGCTGTATCTCACCATTCCCCCCTTGGCCGGGATTGGCGCATTCTTAGGGCTGGGTTTTTGGAAATTCAACCGGAAAGATCTGAAATGATCTGTAAGTAAATAAAAAGGCGGATCACTGCTCCCTAAAAAAGGGATGCGGCGATCCGCCTGTTTTATAATCGATACCAGTATTTTTGTTTCTATTTCATTTTTTATCTATTCTGCCAAGGAGATAATCCGTAGTTGTTTCGTAGAAATCAGCAAGTTTGAGCAAAACAGCGGTGGGAATATCGTTTTCACCGGTTTCATATTTGGAATAACCGGTTTGAGACATACCTAAAAATTCTGCTACCTGTTTTTGTGTCAGTTCCCGGTCCTCTCGCAAATCGCGAATTCGTCCATACATAAAATCACCTCATAAACATTTTACAACAACCTGAAACAGATTATTGACTTTTAACCTGAATCAGGTTAAAATATTGCTGAGGTGATAGAAATGGACGAACATATTTGCAGTACTTGTGAATACTATCGACAGCACTATATATTTGACAAACGAAAAATCTTTCAGGTACACTATGGGCACTGCATCTATCAAAGGGCGAAAGCAAAACGGCCGGATGCAAAGGCTTGTGAAAATTATATGCAGTCTGACCCGGACGAAAACGCCTTCGTATCGAAGGAATATCTTAGTAAAGCGCTGCTGGAATATGTACTAAAACTGGAACTTTTACCGGAAATCCACGAAATTGCAGCCAAACAAAAAAAGAGGAGGCCTTGACCTCCTCTTTCTTGTATCTTCACGCACTGGAGTATACAAGGGTGCAAGGATAACGATTCTGTTGACCGCTTATCTGCCGGTTTGGAAACCGCTTGTTTTCTTACAGTGCGCTCTCGTCCAGGACGTCTTCTTCTCCCAACTTTTCCAGTCGGGTTTTCAGCAAGTCCTGAACAAAACGCAATCTTTCCAATGGCTCATCCTGGATCAGATAACTTTCCAGTTCTCCTTCCAACCGCTTATATTCGCTCCGAATATCCTCATCGGAATATCCTTCCAGCATTTTCATCATACCGATCTGTTCGGTCTTGCAGACAAAATACTCATAGGACATTGCGCTGCGGATAGTAGCGTGGAAGCCGGTGCCACTAAGCCAACCTTTCCGTATCAGACTAGCATTGCGGATCAGTTTGTGAGCCTTTTTGATATCTGCCGGGTCTCTGGTTAGGTGATGCTGCTTCATGTAGCAGCGGGCAAGATTGTACCCCACAAAGCCGCCCCAAATACTCAGGCTCATATCTGTGTGCTCCACATAGTTGTCCAGGATCAAACTAAAGCAACGGATTGCCTCCTCCAGATTCTGTCTATTTTTATTCAGGTCGAACAGGAGCATATGCAACAGACCAAGATAATCATAATAAATAGTCTGGGCAAGGGGATTTGTCACACCGCTTTCCTCTGCCGGTTCCATTGTCAGCTGATCCACCAGTTCTATATATGCTCTGTAGGTGTGCGAGGCATCTGATTGTAATTTCAGACGCATAAAACTACTGACCACAAATGCTACATTCCGTATAAAATCAAGCCGTTTTTTTCCGCAGTAAGCAATATCTGCTTTCTGATAACTACGCAGATGGTCTTCCATCTCCTCCAGCCACTGATCCACCCAATTGTGTCTACCGAACATCGGCAAGAATGCGATTCGCTCAAGGAAATATATGCAGCGTTCTTCGTAATGGGTAAAACTTTTGCACTCATCCATCCAGTATTTCAGAACACCTTTGAGGTATGCAAGACCCTCGTGAGTGTCTAAATGAGAGCAGGAATTAAACAGATCTTCGTAGTTGATAAAATAGTCTTCCCGTTCCAGCAAATGGTCATAACGGAAGGCTGCGCTGTCACTTCCCATTGCATTGAGCTGCAAGACCTTATCTAACACATCCTCAAAAACCTGTGTTTGTGTCTGTTGGGTGAAGTGTTTGATATCAATTCCCTTCAGATCCGAGGGCAACTCTACATTGCGATCTTTGGGATCAAAATCGCTTAGCAGGATACACTTTTCTCTGCCGAGCCGATAAACTGCCATACCCAGTTCAAAAACCACATTTTGGCGAAGCCTTTTTACCTGACCGTTTTCATTCAGGCAGCAATCGTCTGCGGTCAGAAAAGCAAGGCAGATCTCGGTTTGGGTAAATAACTGTGTAATGCTGGTAAGCAGATCGCCGGTAAGTATATTTTCCATAACGATCTTAGCTGCAATGGGATAGCGCTCCTGTTCGGAGCGACTCAGAATCATCTCGTGCATTTGCTTTGCATAAGCAGCACCGGAGCCTCCATAAATGATCGAAATAAGATTATATCGCTTTAACATGGTGTCCTCCCTAACTTCGAATGGTAGGTATCAGTGGAATAATTTTATATAAGAGTAACACAAATAAAGAGTATTATCAACTGATATGTACAAAATAACATTTTCGCAAGGAAATTATTTTTGCACTTCTCATGATGCCAAGTACTGTACCGCACACGCTGTTGGATAAAAAAACCGAACGCCGGTCGTGATACGCATTGTATCAAAACCGGTGTTCGATTATGGCATATACTACTCAATTTGATACAATGCAACGCTAATCGCCCGAGCGTTGCATTCGCTAAACAAACGCTTTTGCGAAGGGTTCCACTTTCTGTGTTATGATTTTTTCTTTCGTTTGATCAGTATGAATGCAATGCCAATTCCGGCAGTCATACCGCCCAGGATGATGACCGCATAACCCCACCAAGGAAATGTATCTTCTTTGGCAGTAGCGGGGTTCTGCGTTTGGGGCTGGATTTCTGCGGGGGTTGTCTCAGTGGGTGCGCTGTTCGTAGACTCCGGTTCGGTTTGCGGGGTGGTTGTGGGTGTGGCCTGCGGAGGTTCTGTTTCGGCCTTGACTGTCAGATCAAAACTGACACTGTTTTCACCGCCACCTTCGCTGAGTACCCGTACATTGATATGGCAGTTTCCTGCTTTGGTCGGTGTGCCCTCGATCTCACCGTGCTGGGTCAGACAAAGACCAAACTCCGCAAGCTGGCAGCCCATAAACTCTGAAAACACAGCATCGGGATCGCTGCATTCCAGTTTTAAATAGTATTCCTTGCCTACAGTTGCATCGGCAAGGGACTTGGTGGTAATTTTAGGGGTTGGGCCAATGATGGTAACTTCCTTACTGACAGCCTCTCCACACTTTTTCGATTCCTGGAAACTGCTGTCTTCATAGAAGTTGACCTTTACATAGATGGTGCAGCCCTGATCGGACAGAGTCACTTTGTAGGAATTGGCATCCGCACCGGTACCTTCCTGGGTGAGCGTGCCATTCTTGTACCAACTGTAGATCATATTGCCATCCAGCAGCGCATTGTACAATTCCGATGTAATGCTGCCGCTATCCAGCATGGCGTTTTTGTCAACGGTCAGCGTACCACCTACCTCCGACAGGCTATCATCTGTAAAGGGTACTGTCAGTCCGGCAGCAAAAGCAGGTATGGTCAGGCCAAGGATCAGCAGTATACAAACAAATAGAGAAAGTGTTTTTTTCATAGGGCATCACTCCTTTTCCTTTTGGTTGCGGATCTGTGCACCGGTTAATTGATGATCGCGGCACCGCAATCGGTGCAAATCACATCTCCGGCAGGAATGTTATGGTTTTGGGTTTCTTCTGCGCCGCAGGTAATGCAGGTGCGGTTGTGGACAAGACCGGTTTTGTGCGCCCAGTCAGACCAAGCGTGTCCGGTAGCAGGAATCTCAATGACGAGAACATAGCTGCATCTGCTGCAGCGCTTGGTCTGGCTGCCGGGGTCTGTACAGGTGGGGGTTTGAATCGCACCGTCCTGCATATCGTGACCTGGCGCGGGGATCGTTTCCTGTTTACTTTTTCCGCAGGTGCAGGCATAGGTTTTCACGGCATCCGTTGTGCAGGAAATAAAGGTGTTTTCATTTTTTTCTGCCCAGCTATGCACATGAGGCGCAGTCTGAACAGGAACGTCCTGTGATGTCTGCTGCTCTGTAGGCTGGGTCTGCTCTGTGGGTTGGGTCTGCTCTGTAGGCTGGGTCTGCTCTGTAGGCTGGGTTTCTTCCTCGGGTAATTCTCCGTAGAAGGCATGGGACCACGCCTCCACATTACCGGCAGCATCCGTGCTGATACTGCCAGTGCCGTCGTATTCACCACCGTCACATTCCATCGTCACATTGATCTGATCCAGGTCATATCCCTTGGGCAGGGAATAAAACACATCCAGCCGAACAAGAAACGGATCAGGGACAGGTTCATCCTCTGTCATTTCCCAGTATCCGTCCTCGGTAAATCCGGTAAGCTGCACCCGGCAGGTCACCGGCTGATGATCGATGGTTACTTCAACCAAAACATCCTTCACGGTCATACCGGGTTCGATTTTTCCTGCGGTGATATGGACCTCTTTGGCAACAATCTGCCCGGAAACCTCCGGTGTGTTCTCTGCCGGACATCCACAAAGGGTCAGGCATAGTGCAAAAACCAACAAAATTGCCAATTTTTTCATAATCAGTTCTCCTTTTTCTTTTTGGTAAGGATTAACATACCGCCGCCGACACCAACAGCAACAGCAATCAGTCCAATCAGCATCAATATCCACCAGGGAATGCCGTCGCTGCCCGGATCCGGCGCTTTCGGATCGGTGGACACAGTGGGCTCGGTTCCGGGATCCGTTATGGGCTTCGTGCTGTCATAGTTACAGGTGGTGCATTTTTCTCCGCTTAACTGGTGTCCCATTTGGGTTTCAGCGAGAACTTCCTTGCATTCGGAGCAGATGCGCCAATGGTTGTTTGTATCAAACTTCCAATCCTCAGAAATCTTATGTCCCAGAGGAGCGATAACCGTATTGGTGACTTTGGTCTTACCTTCGCTGTCTGCAAAGAAATCGGAGCAGCCGTCACAGGTGTAATATTCCAAATTGCCCGGCTTGGTGCAAGTAGCATCCTTCCTTGCGACCTTCGTTAAATTGTGCTTGTGGTTCTTAGCAGGCGTGATGATATAGCCGCAATCCTTACACACCACCGCTGCGTCGGGTGTGCCTGCAGGACCGGCTGCGTGATCTTGCGCATCACAGTGCGCACCGCAATCCTTGCACAAATGGGCATGGTACAAATTACCGCAAGCCGTCCACTTGGAGGTGTCGGGATTATGGTTCTCGTTTTCTTCTATGTACGCGTAGCCGCAAACGGTACATTTCCCCTTCTCCGTACAGGTGGCAACGCCGCCCTTATGATCTTCCTGCTCCAGGAAATTACCGCAGGTGGTACATACTTTGTAGTGATATATTCCTGTTGTACGCCAACCGGAGGGGGTGTGGGTATGGTTCTTTGCAGGTTCGATGACATATCCACATTCGGTACAGGTTTGGGGCGTTGTTTCGGTCGCTGCCGCACCGGGCGTATGGGGTTTGCAGGTATCAAAGCCTTTGCAATCTGCACACTGCCGAGCATGACCGGAAGCATCCACAGGATGATACTTGGAGCTCCATTTGTGATCTCCCAATTCGCCATAGCCGTAGCCGCAAACCGTGCATTTTGCTTTTTGGTTACAGGTGGCAGTACCACCGTAATGGGCGCCGCCGCCCATACTCTCCCCACAGACGGTACAGTACTTTTTGTGAGCGCTTTCATCGCACTGCCAGTCACTGTCGATGTGGGTATGATCCGGTACAGGCGCTGTGAAGGTTTTAACCAATGTGATGACTTCTCTGCCCCGATAGCTGTCATAACCAAAGCTGTAGCTATCTACTTTGCCACCGGTGATCATGGGAGTATGTTCCATCTTGTCATTGGCATTTCGCTGGAACTTATATGCGTAGGCAGCTGTGCATTGCACTTCCACCCGATATTGCTTGCCACCGCGGAATTGATGTTCGGAAGTCAGAAGCCTTGTGCCGGACTCCACGTCGTACCACCCCGTCACAGTAGCATACTCAATATGCTCGCAGTTGTCGTAAGTCAAACTGTAGTCCGGGGCATTGCCATCCCGGGGAAGAGATACCACCGGGTTAATATTGCCGCCCGCAATCGTGCCAATGCAGGTGACCTCTACGGTAATTTCTGCATAGGTTTTGCCCAACGATTTGATCTGGGCGCTTTTGCCGCAGATTGTGGCGGTAAAGTTATCCGCAAAAGTAAAAGTACTGTCCCGGGGCTTTAAAGCGATGGTCACAAAATAGTCGCAGCCGCCCTGGAAACGATCTCCTTGGTAGGCTACGGTATCCTTAGTGGAGTTTGACCAGCGAAATCCATAGGGGTGATAGCGGGTGTGCAGCTGCGGATAGAGGGCTACCTTTTCATCACCGCTTTGGATGGAAAACGGAACATACTGGCCTTGCTCTGCCCGGAGACCATTGCCCGGCTTCGTGATGCCCTCCAGCTGGAGGTCTACAGATTGGATCTCCTTTTTCCCGCAGGGTTCAAAGGTATAGGATACCACTACCATTGCCCATGCCTGATATTCGTAGGCTTTGCTGACGGTGGCGGTCTTTCCGCCTACCGTAGCAGCCACATTGGGAACTGCGCCGTTGGTACGGAATTCATAGCCACTCTTGGCTTCCACCCATAGCTGCACCTCGTAGACGTGATTTTCTGTAAAATAATCGGTGCTTGCCAAAAACCGGCCGGCAGTTTTATCGTACCAGTCCATGGAATAAAACTGGGCACCGGTGGTGTTCACAGTAGCGGCGACAGGAACTTTACTTCCCGCATATGGTATCGGCACATTGGTGATGGTAACAGAACTGATCTGCGTGGCTGCCAAAGCTGTGATGGGCAACACGGAAATACATAAGATAATGCAAATGGCAACACATAAAAGTCGCTTTTTCATATGAACAACTCCTTTTCTTGGTTTGCTACCCCTATTGTAAACGCACATATTTATAAATAAAATTATCCCAAGGATACTTTCCGGACAGTTAGCGCAAAAGTATTCTTGGGATAATGTAAACAATGCACAAATGGCAATATTGCCATTTGTGCATTTTGTCAATTTGTTATGTAATATCACCGGAGGTCTCGTCAATCAGTTCATCCAGCCGATCGCAACACCGGAACAACTCAATGTAGAGCATCAATTCATCCCTGGAGGAAATCTCCAGCTTTTGATAGATACTGCGGTTGTGCTTTTTCACCGTATTGATGCTGACAAAGACCAGATCCGGCAGTTCCGAAATTTCGTGACCGGCAATATAATAGTTTAGGATCCGTCGCTCTGCGGCAGAAAGGGTCTTTACTTTTTTTGCAAAGTGGCGGAACATATCCTCCATATTAGGAGGCAGTTCGCCTGGGTTCACCTGATGGGTATTTAACCGGGTCAGCATCTGCACACTCACAAGGGAGCCGCTGGGCTGTACGATGCCGTAGTCGCACAGCATACCGTAAATTAAAAGAAGCAGGACAGCCGTAACAATGTAGGATACGGACAAAAATTCAAAATCCACATCTACCAACTGTTCCACTAGCCATACTCCCAGATTCAACAGTACCGCAACCAGCAGGAACAGAGTGTATTTGGGAGAGTCCAATCGTTTGGATTTGAATGCATAGAGAACAATCACAACCATCATTAGCATATAGCTAAGTAAATACACCGCGTAAAGGATATGCAATGGGCCGTATTCCTTGACTAGGATGGTCATTCCGTTGATTTTTTCCAAGGAAACAGATCGGTAGTAAAGTCCCAGCCAGTCACCGCTTGCCGCCAGCGCAAAGGCGGCAATGCTGATCCCGACCAACACCTCACAAAACCACCGACTCTTTGGCATCCGGCAGACATTATAAACGATCAGCAGCATCACCAGGATGGAAAACGCGCCGCCGAAATAAGATAGACCATTGGCAATTTTGGCTACAACCAAGGAATTACAGACCGCCATAAGAAAATAGCCACTGTTAGCGGCGGCAACGCAACCAAAAAGGGTCAGAAACAGACGGTTCCTTCTTTGGTCGAAAAAAAGATAGGTAATGCAGAGTAATGCCGAAAAAAGCGCAAGGATACCATATACAATAGAAAGATCTCCGCTTTTCATAAATATGGACTCCCCTTTCGCCCATTGTTATTGCCTGTATAAACAATAAGTATATCAGAATACTACAACCATTATATATGTAAAAAAGGAAAAAAGCAATGTAATTTTCCCCACTTACGCTTCCGGCAAAATAACGAAAATACGGTATTTTAACGAAAGAAACGAACAATATTGCATTTGGGGTGATCCGGACACCCGTGAAAACACAATTTCCGGAAAATGGGTATAAAAAATACCTGCCGCAGACGATACGGTTGTATCAACTTACGGTAGGTATTATGGTACGGGTAACAGGACTTGAACCTGCACGGTTGCCCATTGGAACCTAAATCCAACGTGTCTGCCAATTCCACCATACCCGCATTTATTCACTTGTTGCATTTTCCGTCCTGTTGCGGTCTTTGCAACGGAATCATTCTAGCACGGGGCAGTTTTAATGTCAACGGAAATTGGGATTTTTGCGTAATTTTCCTTGACATTCCAATCGGATACAAGTAAAATAGATTCGGTATAGTGTACGCTGGAGTCGTTTGGGCTCAGCGTTTCATGATAACCTGGCGTTTGCCGGAGTTGCGTATTGCGCCTCGTGGCGTTTTTTGTGCTTAAATCTTTTTGCCGAACATTTTCGGTACATTCATTTTGCCAACTGAACAACATGGGGTCCATGCGTCCTCTCCTTTGCGATGCCTATTCTACAAAGGAGGTGTAGCGTTAGTTTATGGAACTCTTAGATATCCTGGTGCTCGCTGCGGTTGCCGTGGTTGCTGTGATTATCGGTTTTGCAATCGGTATCGCCTATCGCAAGCGGGTTAGTGAACGGGAAATCGGCTCTGCCGAGACAGAGGCCACCCGTATTATCAATGAAGCCATTCGCAGCGGTGAGAGCCGCAAGAAAGAAATGCTTCTGGAAGCAAAAGACGAAATCCATAAATCTCGCACAGAGTACGAAAAAGAAGTAAAAGAACGTCGTGCCGAACTGACCAAGCAGGAACGCCGTCTGCAGCAAAAAGAAGAAACCCTGGATAAGAAAACCGAGAACTTCGAAAAGAAGGAAGAAGAATTGGCCCGCCGTATGGAAGAGGTTGCCAAGGTCAAGGAAGAGACCGAGGCAGTCAAAAAGGCCCATCTTGCTACCTTGGAGCAGATCTCCGGTTTGACCCAGGAGCAGGCAAAGCAGTTCCTCCTGAAGAGCGTGGAGGAGGAAATCCGCCACGACACTGCTATGAAGATCAAGGAGATCGAGCAGGAACTGAAAGACACATCCGACGAAAAGGCAAGAGAGATCCTCTCCATCGCCATTCAGCGTTGTGCCGCAGATCACGCCGCCGAGGCCACTGTTTCTGTTGTTCCCCTGCCCACCGATGAGATGAAGGGCCGTATTATCGGTCGTGAAGGTCGGAATATCCGTACCCTGGAGACCATCACCGGTGTTGACCTGATCATTGATGACACTCCCGAGGCCATCACCGTTTCCAGTTTCGATCCTGTCCGCCGCGAGGTGGCCAGACTGGCACTGGAAAAACTGATCGCCGACGGCCGTATCCACCCCACCCGCATTGAGGACTGCGTGGAGAAGGCTCGCAAGGATGTGGATCGCACCATTCGTGAAGAAGGCGAACGGGCCTGCTACGAAACCGGTGTTCACGGCCTGAATCCCGAATTGGTGAAGATTCTGGGTCGTCAGAAGTACCGTACCTCTTACGGTCAGAATGTACTGAATCACTCCATCGAGGTTGCCCACATTGCCGGTTTGATGGCCGCAGAACTGGGCATTGATGTAACCCTGGCCAAGCGGGCAGGTCTGCTCCACGACCTGGGTAAGTCCATCGACCACGAAGTGGAAGGCAGCCACGTCCAGTTGGGTGCTGATCTGGCTCGTAAGTACAAGGAAAATCCCGTTGTGGTCAATGCCATTGAATCTCACCACGGTGATGTAGAACCCAAGACTGTGATTGCTGTGCTGGTGCAGGCCGCCGATGCCGTTTCCGCTGCAAGACCCGGCGCTCGCCGTGAAAATGTGGAAAATTATATCCGCCGTCTGCAGAAGTTGGAAGAACTCACCGGCAGTTACCCCGGCGTAGAAAAGGCATTCGCCATTCAGGCTGGCCGGGAAGTGCGGATTATGGTCAAACCCGAGGAAGTCACCGAGGACAATATGGTATTGCTTGCCCGGGATATTGCCAAGCAGATCGAAGCAGAACTGGAATACCCCGGTCAGATCAAGATCAATGTGATCCGGGAAACCAAGGCTGTGGAGTACGCCAAGTAAAACACAAAAGGAGCGTGTTTTTAACACGCTCCTTTCTTTTTTAAAAAGGCGGGCCGCTGCTCTGGCAGCGGCCCTATACAAAGAGGAAAGGAAAGAAATCAGATTTATCCCTGCTTCAGGAAGTCTGCGGGATTCACAGGCTCACCATCCAGCGTAACGGCAAAATGGATATGGTCGCCAATGGCGCTTTCCAGCAAGGCGGTGTTCCCCACCTCACCGATAGGCTGACCCACGGTTACCCGGTCACCGGGTTTAACGGAGACAGTTTCTGCCAGACTGGCGTACTTGGTGGTATAGCCGTTTTCATGACGGATCACCACGGTCATACCCAGAGAATCGTCCTCATAGACAGTATAAACTTCCCCGTCAGCGGCGGCACACACAGCGCTGCCGGCCTCCGCGGCAATGTCAATGCCGTTGTGGACGCGCCAATCCCGGGTAGTCTGGTTATAGGCCAGGGAATCCATGGCATACACTGCCACCATCTCCCCTTCTAAGGGAGAGGCGGTCTTGATGGGTTTTGGCGCAACCTGATTCGTAGAATCGCTGGGCGTACCGTCAGGATTGGTGGCTACCACCGCCTGATCATTGCCGGGATTTGCGATGGTTTCCCCGCCGCCGTTGGCAGAGTGATTGGGTTTATTTGCATTTCTGTAATACAGGAATCCGGAGATTCCGATGGCAACAGCACACAGCACCAGGGCTATGTAGTAGCCCTTGCCGCTTACGCTGCCGGTGAATTTTTTCTTGCTCATAGCATAAGCACCTCCGATGTCCAGTATTGCCAGTTTTTTCAATGTTAAACCCAAATTCTGTAAAATTTTTTCGCAGGCCTTTTTGTGTGAGAAATTCTGTTGACAAATGTCACTTTTTCGGTTATATCTATACTATTAAGGAACTATGAAAATCCTGACAAAAAACACAAGTAACCAAAGTCAATTTTTTGATGGTCAACAGCAAAAAATTCGCTGCTAACCGCAGACAAATTTACAGAGGTTACGGCAAAAAAAGAAAAGAAACGGGGGAGGATAATGTCCAAAGAACTCATCAGACTCCAGGACCTTACCATGGAGTTCGACGGGGAGCGGGTACTTGATGGTATCAATCTCTATTTTAATGATAAGGAATTCCTCACGCTGCTAGGCCCTTCCGGCTGCGGCAAAACAACCACTCTGCGAATTATTGGCGGTTTTTTGACCCCTACATCCGGCAGGGTGCTTTTTGACGACAAGTGTATTAACGATGTGCCCGCCTACCAGCGGCAGATTAACACCGTTTTTCAGCGGTACGCACTGTTTCCCCACCTGGATGTTTACGGCAACATCGCCTTCGGTCTGAAGGTGGCAAAACTGTCCAAAGAAGAAATTCAGGAACGGGTACAGGAAATCTTGACTGTGGTAGGGCTCAAAGGCTATGAGCATCGCAGCATTGACAGTCTGTCCGGCGGTCAGCAGCAGCGTGTTGCCATCGCCCGGGCGCTGGTGAACCGCCCCAAGGTGCTGCTTTTGGATGAACCGCTGGCTGCGCTGGATCTGCGTCTGCGGAAAGATATGCAGAACGAACTGAAGCGGATTCAGCAGGCTATGGGCATCACCTTCATTTATGTGACCCACGATCAGGAAGAGGCCCTTTCTATGTCTGACACCGTGGTGGTTATGGACAAAGGCCGCATTCAGCAGATCGGCAAGCCTGAGGATATTTATAACGAGCCGAAGAACGCCTTCGTGGCAGACTTTATCGGCGAAAGTAATATTTTGGACGGCATTATGCTGTCTGACTACAAGGTGAAGTTCTTTGGTCGTGTATTCGACTGCGTGGACGCAGGTTTTGCTCCTAACGAACCTGTGGATGTGGTCATCCGCCCCGAGGATATCGACTTCGTACCTGCCGGCGAGGGCCATCTGGTAGGCACGGTTACTTCTGTTACCTTCAAAGGCCTTAACTACGATATTATTGTGGACTTCCGCGGCTTTAAGTGGCTGATTCAGACCACCGACTACCACGGCGAAGGTGAGACAGTAGGCATCCGGCTGAATCCCGAAGATATCCACATTATGCACAAAAGTGAATACTCCGGTATGTTTGGTGACTACAGTTCCTACTCCGCTGAGTACGACGAACTGACGGAGGATGCAGACGATGAAGAAGAATAAGTCCATTCTCCTGAGCGGTCCTTACATTCTCTGGATGCTCCTGTTCACCCTGATTCCTTTGGGCGTGGTGGGTTACTATGCCCTGACGGATGTGGAAACCGGCGCGTTTACCTTTGGTAATCTAAAAGATTTGGGACTGTTCCTGCCTACATTGGGTATTTCCGTATGGTACTCCGTTCTGTCGGCGCTGATCTGCCTTCTGCTGGGTTACCCCGTGGCCTATTATATTGCCCACCGGAAACCGGTATCGCAGAAGATTTTGTATATGCTGGTTATGCTGCCCATGTGTATGAGTTTCCTGCTCCGCACTTTGGCATGGGCCGGCCTTTTGGAGACCAACGGCATTATCAATCAGTTCATTAACCTGCTGGGACTTCCCTCTGTGAAGATGATCGGAACCCCCGGCGCGGTGATTTTGGGTATGGTTTACAACTATTTGCCCTATATGATCCTGCCGCTTTATTCCATCATTGTAAAGATCGACAACCGTCTGATTGAAGCAGCGGAAGATCTGGGCTGTACACCTGCACAGGTTTTTTCCAAGGTGGTTCTCCCCTTGAGTATGCCCGGTATTCTCACCGGTATTACCATGGTATTTGTGCCGGCTGTGTCTACCTTCTACATCTCCCAGAAACTGGGCGGTGCCGATATGCCTCTGCTGATCGGTGACGCCATTGAGAAACAGTTTAAAACTGCAGGTAACCCCAATCTGGGCGCAGCGCTGAGTTTGGTGCTGATGCTGCTGGTATTTATCTGCACCGGCATTATGAACCGTTTCGGTTCCGATGAGGAAGGCGGTGTCATGGCATGAAAAAGACCAATCGCATCTTTACCTTCCTGATCTTTGTCTTCCTGTATATTCCTATGGCGGTGCTGATTCTTGCGTCCTTTAACACCGGTAAAAGCCTGACCACCTTTGAAGGCTTTACCTTCAATCAGTACAAGGAATTGTTTCAGGACAAGGACCTTCTGGCTCTGTTGGGTAACTCTCTGCTGATTGCCATTTTGTCCACCACGGTGGCCACCGCATTCGGCACATTCTCTGCAGTGGGTATCCATAACCTGAAGCCCCGCCTGCGGAAGACCGTCATGGGCCTGACCAACATCCCCATGACCAATCCGGATATCGTCACCGGTATCTCTCTGTCGCTACTGTTTGTATTCATCGGCTCCGGTATGCTGCACCAGCGGCAAAGCCTGAATTTCTGGACTTTGCTGATTGCCCACATAACATTCAACCTGCCTTATGTCATTTTGAATGTTATGCCAAAACTCCAGCAGATGGATCCGGCATTGCAGGATGCGGCTATGGACTTGGGTTGTACTCCGGTGCAGTCCTTCTTTAAGGTAACCCTCCACGAGATTATGCCCGGTATGATCTCCGGTGCCATTATGGCTTTTACCATGTCTCTGGACGATTTCGTGATCAGTTACTTTGTTACCGGTTCGGAATTTGTCACATTGCCGGTAAAGATCTATTCCCTTACCCGAAAGCAGATCCATCCCAAAATCTACGCTATGTTTACCCTGCTGTTCCTGCTGATTTTCGTGCTGATGATCACCATGAACCTGCTGCAACTGCGGAGTGACAAGCGGAAAGAGCGGCGTCAAGCCAAAGCCGTTTCCAAGAAAACGCAGATATTCCTGCGGGTTTGCGCCGGCGTATGCGCTGTGGCTGTGCTTGCAGGCTGCGGCTGGCTGATTCTGTCCACCCGTCAAGATAAAATTACCCTGAATGTGATGAACTGGGGTCAGAATATCGCTGACGGCAGCGACGGCACTATGGATATCATTGCCGCTTTCGAGGAAAAATACCCCAACATCGACGTGAATTATTCGGAATACGCCTCCAACGAGGAACTGTATTCCAAACTGTCCAACGGCGGTCTGGTGGTAGATGTGATCATTCCCTCAGACTATATGATCGGCCGGATGATCGATGAGGATATGCTCCTGCCCTTGAACAAGGAGAACATCCCTAATTTTGAAAAAGTCCTTCCGGAGTATCTGAACAAAGGTTTCGACCCGGACAACACCTATTCTGTGCCCTATACCTGGGGTACTGTAGGCATCATCTACAATTCCAAGTATGTGGATGAAGCGGATATCACCGGTTGGGAACTCCTGTGGAATGAAAAATACGCCGGACAAATCCTGATGTTTGACAATTCCCGGGACGCTTTTGGTATTGCTCAGTATAAACTGGGTTACAGTTGTAATCCCAAGACCACCGCGGAACTGGATGCCTGCGCTGAGGAGTTGGCAAAGCAACGGCCCTTGGTGCAACAGTATGTGATGGACCAGATCTACGACAAGATGATCGAGGAAAATGCGTGGATCGCTCCCTACTACGCCGGCGATGCTATGATGATGATGGACGAGAATGAAGATCTGCGGTTCTACCTGCCGGAAAATCAAAAGTTCAATATGTTCATCGATGCCATGTGTATTCCCTACTGCGCCCAGGAAAAGGATGCCGCAGAGTTGTTCATTGACTTTATGTGCGACCCGGAAATCTCCGGCGCCAATATGGACTACATCTGTTACGGCTCTCCCATTGACGGTGCAACCGAGTATATGGAGGAATATTTGGCTGAAAGCGAGATCATCTATCCCTTCGAAAGTTCCGAGGAAGCAGCAGCACGGACGGAAAGTTACGAGGCTCTGCCCCTGGAACTGAACCGGGCGATGGAAAATCTGTTCCAAAAGGTTCGTCTGAAATAGGCAAAACAAAAATCCGCATACGCAACTCGCGTATGCGGATTTCTTTTTCTCTTACAGGTGGGATTCGTTGATCAGGATATGCACATCGTCCAGTTGTTTCTGAGAAACAGTGGTAGGCGCATCCATCATCAGATCCTGCGCGGTTTTGTTCAAGGGGAAGGTGATAACCTCACGGATGGATTCCTCGCCGGTGAGCAGCATCACCAGGCGGTCAACGCCGGGGGCTGCGCCTGCGTGGGGAGGTGCGCCGTAGGTAAAGGCATTGTACATTGCAGGGAACTTGGCCTTTACATCTTCTTCGCCCAAGCCAACCATCTGGAAGGCTTTCACCATAATTTCCGGGTCGTGGTTACGGACAGCGCCGGAAGCGGATTCATAACCGTTGACTACCAAGTCGTACTGGTCGGCATTGATGGCCAGCAGTTTCTCGTTATCGCCCTCAGCATCCAGCAGTGCCTGCATACCGCCCTGGGGCATGGAGAAGGGGTTGTGGCAGAATTCCAGTTCGCCGGACTCTTCGCCCATTTCGTACATGGGGAAGTCCACGATCCAGCACATTGCGTACTGCTCTTCGTCGAAGTGGCCGGGGATCCGCTTGCCCATCATATTCCGGATCACACCGGCAGTCTTCTGGGCGGCAGTCTTCTTGCCGGCAGCCATACATACGAAACTACCGGGCTTCAGATTCAGTTTGGCGGTGAGTACATCGGTGTAGTCAGTGAGGAACTTGGAAACGCCGCCAGTAAACTGGCCGTTTTCGTCCACCTTGATCCAGCAGGCTTTATTGCCGGTCTGCACTTCCACATCATTGAGCAGTTTATCGATCCACTTTCTGCCCTCTGCGAAGTTATCCACCGCCACAGCCTTGACGGTTGCGTTCTGGAACGGGCCGAATTCACATCCCTGTACCTCTGCGGTGATGTCCTGCACTTCCAGGTCGATACGCAGATCCGGCTTGTCAGAACCGTAGCGCTCCATGGCTTCATTGAAGGGAATGTGGCGGAAAGGCGCCTGGGAAATTCTCTTATACTTACCGAATTTCTCAAACACAGGCACCAGCACATCTTCCAAAGTGGACAGAACATCGTTCTGGGAGGCAAATGCCATTTCCATATCCAACTGGTAGAACTCGCCGGGGGTACGGTCAGCACGGGCGTCCTCATCCCGGAAGCAGGGGGCGATCTGGAAATAACGGTCAAAACCGGAGGTCATCAGCAGTTGCTTAAACTGCTGGGGTGCCTGGGGCAAAGCGTAGAACTTGCCGGGATGATTCCGGGCAGGCACCAAGAAGTCTCTGGCGCCCTCGGGAGAAGAAGCGGTCAAAATGGGAGTGGTGATCTCCAGGAAGCCCTTCTCGGTCATCAACCGACGGAGTTCCGCCACCACCTGACACCGCAGGATAATGTTGGATTTGACCGCAGGATTCCGCAAATCCAAATAACGGTATTTCAGGCGAACATTTTCGTCTGCATCCCGGCTCTTGTTGATCTCAAAGGGCAGGCTGTTGTGGACACACTTGCCCAGCACCTTGATCTCGGTAGGAACAACTTCGATCTCACCGGTTAATTGCTTGGGATTCTTGCTCTCACGCTCCCGGACTGTACCGGTTACGGAGATGGTGGTCTCCTTGTTGAGGCCCTTGATAGCCTTCATCATATCCTCGGTCTCGATCACCACCTGGGTGGTACCGTAAAAGTCCCGAAGCACTACAAAAGCGAAGTTGGCGCCCACTTCCCGGACATTTTCCATCCAACCGACAATGGTAACATTCTTGCCGGCATCGCCAAGGCGCAATTCTCCGCAGGTATGGGTTCTGGATTGCATCATATTCAAATTCCCCTTACTGGTTAATTTTATCGACCTATTTTCTCATAAAACAGGGAAAATGTCAATCGGTCTGTTGCATTTCCCCGGAAAAATGACCACAAGATTCCCTTCCCCTTCCGCATTTTTCACAAAATCCAATGTGGGAAGGCTTTTTTTATGTGAATTTCATAAAAAGTATATTTTTTTGCAATTTTTTCATTGATTTTGCGGCACTTTTGTCATACAATAGTTTGGCAATCTAAAAAAGATGTCCCGAGGTGAATGAGATGCTGAATATCGTGCTGGTAGAGCCGGAAATTCCCCAAAACTGCGGCAACATCGCCCGCACCTGCGCTGCCACCGGCTGTAATCTGCATTTGATCCGCCCACTGGGATTTGACATCTCGGAAAAGGCTGTCAAACGGGCCGGTCTGGACTACTGGAATCTGGTCAATGTGCAGGACTACGCCAATTTGGAGGAGTTCTTCCAAAAGAATGATGTCCGGCAGATGTGGTGTTTATCCACCAAAGCCCCCAAATGTTATACCGAGGCAGACTATCAGGAGGATTGTTACTTATTTTTTGGCAAAGAGACCAAAGGTCTGCCTGAGGATTTTCTGGACGCTCACTATGACAGTTGCGTGCGGATTCCTATGCGGGAAGAAGCCCGCAGTCTGAACTTAAGCAATGCGGTGGCCATCACCGTGTTTGAAGCCCTGCGGCAACTGGAATTCCCCCACCTGCAGGACTTTGGAAAAATGAAAAAGTAAATTCATCTCCCGCAGATGCAGGAGATTGCCACACCAGTCTGCCGACTGGT
>JAFXBH010000213.1 GCA_017521875.1 Oscillospiraceae bacterium | reverse complement strand
TGAGATTGCCACGTCGCTGCGCTCCTCGCAATGACAAAGGGGGTGAGATTGCCGCGTCGCTGCGCTCCTCGCAATGACAAAGAAGGACGGTAGAAATTCCTACATTAAAATGACAATGGTGTCGCAAAAGGCATAAAAAGGGGTTGGTGCATACACACCAACCCCGCAGTTACTTCATTCCGGTCTTACTCGTCGGATTTATCAGAAAATAACCAGTTAATCAGCAGGGTGGTGAGGATAATCAATCCGATGACCACGAAAATCACCAGCATACCAACACCCATATGTTTCAAATTGTCGAGAAAAGCCAAAGGCTTAAATTGGAAAGAAGGGGTCGTCAGAAAATTCAGCATACATTAACCTCCCATCAGCCGCGCGGCAATGTTCAGAATGATGCCGCCGGCGATCACAGATGCGATCTGGCCGGAAACATTCACGCCAATAGAGTGCATCAGCAGGTGGTTCTGGGGATCTTCTGCCAAGGCCATTTTGTGAACGATTCGACCGGACATGGGGAATGCGGAGATACCAGCCGCGCCGATCATAGGATTGATCTTCTTCTTCATAAAGATGTTCAGGAACTTGGCAAACAGAACGCCGCCGGCAGTGTCCACGATGAAAGCGATCAGACCCAGACCCATAATCAGCAGGGTGTCCACTTTCAGGAACTTGTCAGCCACCATATTGAAGGCCACGGAGATGCCCAGGAAAATGGTGATCAGATTGGCAAGCACCTTCTGCGCGGTCTCGGACAGGGAATCCAGCACGCCGCACTCCCGCAGCAGGTTGCCGAACATCAGGAAACCGATCAGGGCGGTGGCATCGGGAACGATGGCAGAAGCCACAACGGTGATGATAATGGGGAACATAATACGGGTGGTCTTAGAAACGGACTTCTGCTCGTAAGGCATCCGGATCATACGCTCTTTCTTGGTGGTCAGGGCCTTGATCACAGGGGGCTGGATCACAGGCACCAGCGCCATATAGGAGTAAGCGGCCACGGTGATGGCGCCTACATACTGAGAGCCCAGTTTGTTGGCCACCGCAATGGAGGTGGGGCCGTCGGCAGCGCCGATGATGGCGATGGAGAAGAAATCGCGGAAATCCGGGAAGAATACGCTGGCCATACACAATGTAAAGAAGATACCGAACTGGGCGGCAGCGCCGAAAAGCATCAGTTTGGGATTGGTCAGCAGCGGGCCAAAGTCGATCATGGCGCCAATGCCGATAAACAGAAGCAGGGGGAACAATTCGTTGGCAATACCGGCGTTGTACAGTTCCTGAATGGGGCCAACCAGCGCGGTAGAGCCGGGAATGTTCACAAGAATTGTGCCCAAACCCATGGGCAGCAGCAGAGAAGGCTCCATTTCCTTCTTAATGGCTAAGTAGATCAGCAGGCAGCCCAACAGGATCATCACGATATCCTGCCAACCGAAATTCGACAGGTTTTCGTATAAAATCTCCATAGTGCCTCCTTAGCCGATCACGACCAGAGGATCACCGGTGGATACGGTAGCGCCCTTGGAGGTAACCACCTGGGTGATGGTGCCGTCCTTGGGAGCGGTGATGTCATTTTCCATCTTCATGGCTTCCAGTACGCACAGCACATCGCCGGCTTTCACAGCCTGACCCTGGGTTACATTCACCTTCAGGATGGTGCCGGGCATGGGAGCGTTCACAGGATCGCCTGCGCCGGTAACGGCAACTGCAGCAGGAGCAGCGGCAACTGCAGCAGGAGCAGCGGGAGCGGCAGCCACAGGGGCAGCAGCCACTACGGGAGCGGCAGCCACTACGGGAGCGGCAGCCACGGGAGCAACGGCATCGTACTCAGAAAGCAGCATTGCCTTGCCTTCCTCTACTTCTACTTCGTAAACACGGTTATTGAGTGTAATTTTGTATTTCATAATCATTCTACCTCCTTGATAGAGACAAATCTCAGTTCGTTCAGGGGTTTGCCGGTCTTGTCGGCCACGATGGCCATCAGCATAGCGGCGGTCTTGGGCGCAACGCTGTGGAGTTTCACACCGCCGGCAGAGCCGGGGGCTTTGGGGGCTTCCTCTGGGGGAGTGGAAACTTCTTCCACCACCACAGCGGCGGCCTTTTTGTTGGATACAGCCTTGCGGATGACCGCAATGATGACCACCAATGCAATGACGGCCACCAATGCGATGGTGATCATATTATGCTGCTGTTGGGTCAATTCCAAAGCCATGGACAGACCCTCCTTAGCACTCCACGATGGAGTAAGTGACTTCGTTTTCTTCCTTGGCCTTCCGCTCTTCGAAGAACTTTTCAGCCAGGTTGGGGAATGCAATGTAACTCAGCACATCTTCGTCGCAGCGGGCCATATCGCCCAGTTTTTCCCGGGTGGATTCCACAACGGGGGCCAAAGTGTCAGCAAAGCGGCCTTCCACTTCCTTCTCGCCGCCCAGGATCTGCGCTTTGATCTCTTCGTTGATGGGGGCAGGGGTAGTACCGTACTCGCCGCGGCAGTAAGCCTTGATTTCCTTGGAAACGGTCTTGTAGCGCTCGCCGTCCAGCACATTGCGGACTGCCTGTACGCCAACCATCTGGCTGGTGGGGGTCACCAGAGGAGGATAGCCCAGATCGGCACGAACCTTGGGAGTCTCTGCCAGGGCTTCTTCAAATTTATCCAGAGCGTTCATCTGCTTCAACTGGCTCATCAGGTTAGAGAGCATACCGCCGGGAACCTGATAGGTCAGACACTGGGTGTCGGTGGCCAGGGCCTTGGGCATCAGAGTGCCGTCGGCAATGAACTCGTCCCGGATACCCTTGAAGTAGTCGCTCATCTTGGTGGTGCAGGTGTCGTCCAGATCCACCTCGTAACCCAACTGACGCAGTGCGTAAGCCAAAGTCTCGGTGGCGGGCTGGGAAGTACCGCCGGAGAAGGGAGAAATGGCGGTGTCGATAATATCACAGCCGGCTTCCACTGCTTTCAGGTAGGTCATAAAGGCCAAACCGGTGGTGGAGTGGGTGTGCAGATCGATGGGCAGATCTACGGCGTCCTTAATGGCGGATACCAGATCGTAAGCCTCCTGAGGACCCATAATACCGGCCATATCCTTGATACAGATGGTGGATGCGCCCATAGCCTGCAGTTCTTTCACCATTTCCACATACTTTTTGTGGGTATGGACAGGGCTTGTGGTGTAGGAGATAGCGCCGGAAGCGATAGCACCGGCGGCAGCGGTGGTTTCCATAGCCACCTTCATATTTTTTACATCGTTCAGCGCGTCAAAGATACGGATTACATCCATACCGTTTTCCACAGCCTTCTTGACGAACAGTTTTACAAAATCATCGGGGTAGTGGGAGTAACCCAGCACATTCTGACCGCGAAGCAGCATCTGCAGTTTGGTGTTGGGCATAGCCTTGCGGATCTTCCGCAGACGCTCCCAGGGATCTTCATTCAGGTAACGCAGACAGACATCGAAAGTAGCACCGCCCCAGCACTCAGCAGCGTAGTAGCCGGCCTTGTCGATAGTCTCCAGCATGGGCTCAAATTTTTCAAAAGGAAGACGGGTAGCGATCAGAGACTGATTGGCGTCCCGCAAAACAGTTTCCACAAACTGAACTTTTCTTGCCATGATCAAAAACTCCTTATATTTATAATGTATTACAGGGACAGAGCACTGAATCGTAATGGACAATGGAAAATTGTGGTATTGGCTTCGCCAATGATTTTAATAAGTCGCAAAGCGACACATTCATTATGAATTATCAATTATCCATTATCCATTACGATTCACTGCCCTGCCCCCGTGAAAACAGCCGGGGGAATTTCCCCCGGCTGCAACAGGTGTATTACTCAGCCTTGGGGCCAGCAGCAACCAGAGCCTTACCGGCGTCGTTGCCGGTGTACTTAACGAAGTTCTTTTCGAAGCGGGCAGCCAGATCCTTAGCCTTGGTGTCCCATTCGGAAGCGTCGGCGTAGGTATCTCTGGGATCCAGAATACCGCTGTCCACGCCGGGCAGGGCGGTGGGAACTTCAAAGTTGAAGTAGGGGATCTTCTTGGTCTCAGCCTTCAGGATAGAGCCATCCAGAATGGCGTCGATGATACCGCGGGTATCCTTAATGGAGATACGCTTGCCGGTGCCGTTCCAGCCGGTGTTGACCAGGTAAGCCTTTGCGCCGGACTTTTCCATCTTCTTAACCAGTTCTTCGCCGTACTTGGTGGGGTGCAGTTCCAGGAAGGCTGCGCCGAAGCAAGCGGAGAAGGTGGGAGTGGGCTCAGTGATGCCACGCTCAGTGCCGGCCAACTTGGAGGTGAAGCCACTGAGGAAGTAGTACTGAGTCTGCTCGGGAGTCAGGATGGAAACGGGAGGCAGAACGCCGAATGCGTCAGCGGACAGGAAGATAACATTCTTAGCATCG
>JAFXBH010000212.1 GCA_017521875.1 Oscillospiraceae bacterium | reverse complement strand
CATAAGTCATAATCAGTCTATCCCTGGCCCGAGTCATAGCCACATAAAGAACACGCATTTCCTCAGAGACACCTTCTCGTATCGTTTTAACACTGATAGCGCGCTTTGCTATAGACGGAAATCTTGCTCTGAGTTTTTGATCGATGCACCCCAGTCCTAAACCAAGGTCTTTATCACACAGCACCTGAGCATACGCACTTTCGTGATTAAACCCTCTGGATAAGCCACACAGGAACACCACAGGAAATTCCAAACCTTTGGATTTATGAATGCTCATAATAGTAACCGCACCGGAATCGTTCTGTCCTGCAGATTTGCTTAATCCCCGCTCTTCGGCAGAATTCAGATAATCCAGCAATCTTCCCAATTCTCTCGGGCCTGTACTTTCATAGTCAGACACGATTTGAAAAAATTCCTGCAGATTTTCCAACCGTTCATTGCCGTTGTCCATTGCTGAAAAAATACCAATTAGATTTGTTCCGCAATATAATTTCGTCAACAGTTGCGATACTGAGAGCCATCTTGCATCTGTGCGAAGGTTATTGAGTACCGACAGGAAATTCTTGTCTTTCTCCCTATCCGACCGCAAAAGCATTTTATAAACACTGACACCGCGATTTTCACTTCTCAAATTGGCCAATTCATCTGCAGTATAGCCAAAAACCGGACTTGTTAACGCCGCAACTAGAGGAATGTCCTGCAATGGATTATATATAATCTCCAAAATGGAACGAACAATTGCAATTTCATCTGTCTGAAGCAAGTCAGCTGAATCTCCGGTTACATATCGGATACCTTTCGATTGAAGCGCTTTTTCAAACGAACTGCTCATAGAACCCGGACTACGGAGCAAAATCAAAATATCCTCAGGCAAAATAGGTCTGCGTTCTTCACCATTCCGGACATAATGGGTACCGTCCAGTAGTTCACATATCTTGCTAGATACGAACTGGGCTTCCTCTTCGTAGGTATCATCTTCCACCTCAATACCATACAAAGAAACCTCCGGTTCCAAAATAGAGATGTGAGGAATTCCCTCCCTAAGCATCTCTTTTTCTCCATAGGCAATACCGCCTGTTGCTGGTGTCATACACCGCATAAACACATCATTAACGCCGCTGATCACCCCGGCAGAAGAGCGAAAATTATGACTAAGCATAATCTTGCGTCCCTCTCCTGTTTTTGCCTTCTCTGCAGGTATGTAGGTATTATACTTCTCAATAAAAATTGACGGATCGGCCAAGCGGAATTGATAGATGGATTGTTTTACATCACCAACCATGAAACAGTTTTGTTTTTGATCACTGATGGCGCTGAATATTGCATCCTGAATCTGGTTGGAATCCTGATATTCATCCACCATAATTTCTCTAAAACAGCCTGCAATTTCGTTGGCAACTGCAGTGATATGATCACGACGGCTGCCCAGAAGCAGATCCAAGGTTTTGTGCTCCAGATCGCCAAAATCCAATATATTACGGTTTCGTTTCAGTCGATCATATTCCCTTGTAAAAGCACGTACAAGAGTAATCAGCCCGTTGGCAGAAGAAGATGCTTTTGCCAAATCTTCCAAAATCAACTGGCTGGGATCAGAGAATGCGCGAAGCCGCTTGGCAAGACCGGATTTGCATGCTTCCCGGACGGCTTTCATCTGTTCTGCCAGTTGCAAGTCCGTACAATTCTTAGGAAAGACAAGTCTGCCGTAATCTATGATACAAGAATTTTTAATCTCATCCCAAGTATTACACGCAAGCAAAGCCTGTAACTGATCAATAGTAGATTTAAAGAGCGCCAAAGGTTTCTCAAAGCCCTCAATGTAGGAAGCCTTCTCTACACATTTGCTAAAAGCAGAAATCTGCAGGCAGAGATACTCCTTCAAATCGTCAATCAAATAGGCACCCCACGGAGTCTGCCCAGCATCGGTAACATCACTATATACCCCTGAAATACACCAATCAAGCCACTTTTCAGGATCAAGATGACATCTTGCGCTGTTAAATACCTTTAAAATGATTTCCGGAATTTGTCGATCGTCCCGACCAAGTCCCTGGGAATCTATAAAATTGTAAAACGATGAATGATCATCCCCCGTTTCATAGGCATTATTCAACACTTGATCCAAAGCCTTCAACTGTAACTGAAGTACTTCACTCTCATCGGCAACACGAAAATCAGCCGATACATCCAGTTTGTAAGCGTATTGGCGAATAATATCTCCGCAAAACCCATGTACTGTGGAGATTTTTGCCAGATATAACCGCTGCATCTGCTGCTGCAAATGCTTATTGGGATCACTGCTTGCAATTGTCTCCGATAATTTGGCGGCAATCTTTCCGCGCAATTCAGCAGCAGCCGCTTTGGTATAGGTTATAATCAGGAAATCATCAATATTGGCCGGATTCACAGGATCTAAAATATATCCCATAAGACGATCAACCAATACTTTTGTCTTACCGGAACCGGCGGCCGCAGATACAAGAAGTTTACCGCCCCGATTCTCCACTGCTTGCCGTTGTTCGGGTGTTAACTTATCTGCCATGGCCACTCATCTCCTTTCTGATTTCCTCCCAGAATCGCTGGTCAGACATCGCCGCATAATTACGACGGCCTTCTGCGGATTTTTCGCGGCACACTATACCGTAGGGACAAAACGCGCAAGCATTATGTCTGGTGCCCCGTGTATACGGATTCGGTGAAACATTTCCGGAAGCAATATCATCTACCATCTTGCCAAGCAAGGTATAAACATATGCCTTTAAGAGTTTCATCTGTTCTCTATCGGCAAGGTCACCGGAAATAGTACCGTCCTTCTTTTGGCTGCAAGGCATTCGAGACATTGTTCCGGTAGAATCCATTGCACGAAGTACGTCCTCGTCAGAGAGCAGCAGACCCTTTCTCTTCCACAGTTTTTCCCGCGCACTTGCGATACTTCCTTCGTCAGGTCTGCCCTCAGAGGGCACCACAGGGGCTCTGGCCGGGAAATATTGTACGCCGGCAGGAATAGGATGCTCCCCAAGCAATGTCTCTCCCCTGTCTTCCAAAGCAAACAGATATAAAAGCATCTGCAATCCCAGGCCATTATAGATATCGCAATAATCAAAGTCTTTCTTACCCGTTTTATAATCAACAACCCGGTAATAACATTGATCATTTGTCTTCCAGGCATCAACGCGATCTACAAAACCACGAAGGACAGCAGACATGGATGTGCCGTCGATAGGAATAGAATCAAATCCATACTCAAAATCAACCGGATAAAACTCTGTATTCTGCAATTCCTGCCAGAGTTCCTCAACGACCATTTTTAATTCCTGTGTATTTCGGCGGAATAAATATTGCATTCGCTGAGAGTCAATTTGACTGAAATGTTCAGACATATATTTCTGAGAGTATTCATCAGCGATCAACAAGGTATCTTCCAGGGATACAGTGTGAAAACCACCTAGTTCCATAACTTTTCTGCCAGTCTCTTCCAACACTGCATGCACATATGTACCGAACTCTGCCGGATCGATAGTCGCTGTCTTTCGCTCTTCCAATCGCAGACCGTATTTTAAAAAATATGCAAGTCTGCAGTCAGCAAGTTTATCCACCTGTGAAGCAGAAAGCATTGGACTAATACCATAAAGTTTTTCAACAATATGATGAGATATTTGTCCCAGATCATGTCTGCTGAACTGCAGTAAATTTTCATAATATTCTGCAATATTCAGACGATCCGCATCTATCTTTCTTTCGCTGCGTGCAAGGTATGCACCGATCTCAATTGGATCAGGTGCAACACCCAACGGTTCTGCCGGCAGGTTACAACCCGCCATATCGCTCAAACGGCGATACAAAAACGAGGGTTGACCTCCGGAACAAAGTACCGTGACAGAATTCTTTGCGCCGCAGAAAACATCGTAGATCTCTGCAAATTCTGTCTGCAGACCTTCCATAGCGCCACCGGTCAAAGGAACACCCAAATCTCTTAACGCCCTTCGCTCCTGATCGGAAAGCACACCGCTGATACCACCATAAGACGGAAAAGATCCTTCATGCGCACCCAAAATTATCAGGTGTTTTGGCATTTGACAACGCATAGCGCTGACAGAGCCAATTGTAACCGCATCCAATACCGCAGGAATTGTACCGACATCGTACTGACTCAGAAGGAGTTTCAGCAATTTTGTAAATGTTTCCTTGTCCCAATAGGTATCTCCCAACATATCGGAAAGTTGTTCCAATGCAGAGAGTAATATCTCCCATAATTGGCCAAGAACCTGACTGTTACGCAAATCTCCCACTTGCTCCATCTTCGCAGCCAATTTTTGAAGTCTGTCACATAACTGCACTTCTTCCAAAAATTCATACAAGGCCGATACCATATCCCCAAGATTAGATGCGGACCTCATATTCTTCTCAAGATTCCACAAAGGAGAAAGCGCATAAATACGGGCTTGATTTAACTCATCAATACTTCTTTTTGACCGATCTGTCCATTCTTTTCCCAGTCCACCGGGGTGATTTTCCCAGGTAGATTCCCAACGTCTTCCGGTTACACCCC
Source organism: Oscillospiraceae bacterium (assembly GCA_017521875.1). Lineage (GTDB taxonomy): Bacteria > Bacillota > Clostridia > Oscillospirales > Oscillospiraceae > Faecousia. The sequence continues at coordinate 4,122 of JAFXBH010000212.1, read as the reverse complement.
ACATAAAGGCATAGTTTTCCAATCGATCTGCCATGGTGATGTCCAGCGGAGATAAAGCAGATTTCAGATAACGGACAACATCACCTTGCTCAAACCCACCGGTAACCGCATCTATAGCAGACAGGACTGTAGTGATCACAGTTTTATCCAAAATACTATCTGTACCGGATTGATAGATAGGAATGTGATATCTTGCGCAAATCATATCAAGTGTTTTGCCGTACTCCGTCAGATCAGAGCAAACCACACTGATATCACGGTATCGACTGCCTGACTGTACCAATTCATGAATCTTCTCAGCCGCAATCAGACACTCCCGAATAGCACTCTCTGTCTGACAAACAGAAAGAACAGTTGATCTCTGCTCTATTTTACCGTGAAAAAGATTGGGCAGGATATTGGAAACCGGTCCATCAAAACACGGAATATGAATAACCTCAACATCAATACCCGCCTGCTTTGCCATACGATACAAATCAACAGCCGTTTGGGAGGCTTTCTCAAAGGCAACATTGCCGGAACCGAAATCATCGCAGGTCAGACTGACAACTACCCGATCGGAACGGCAGATTAAATGATGTAAAATAGCACTGTGTTGTCGTGTAAAGTCTGGGAAACCGTCCACATAAAAAGTATGTTTTTGGGCAAAATCGCTATCCTCAAGTTCTTCCAGCAGCCATGTCATCAGATCTCGGGGATCTTTTTTACCTCTGGCGCAGATGCTGTTATACGCTTCTAAAACCAGGGATAACTCTTCCAGTTTTTGCGCGAAACTCCCCTCTGTTTTTTTAGCGGCGTTATAGAGATCTTCAGGACTGATGCAACAACGTTTAAACTCATCAACAGCATCAATCAAACCAATTAAAAATTCAGGCCTTGTTTCAACGGCAGCATACGCCTTCAGTTTACTATGAAGTTGACGGGTTGCAGAAGCCATAGCAACCAGTCTACCACCATTATCTAAGCATTCGGGAGCGCCATAGCCCGCTGCATCGGATACACGCTTGGCAAGTCTTGAAAATGTCAAAACCTCCGCATATCGACTGGAGGTATCACCGGCAGCCATACAAAGTCTGCGTTCTGTTTCATGACTGATCAATTCCGGAACAATCAGAATACTGCCGGCTTTTTGATCGGTTACATCCTGAGAAATTCTATTTAAAACAGCACTACGGTTCGCAGTCCAGTCCGTTCCGAGCAATAATGTGAGCATGGCATCAACCCCCTTTACTTTTGTATTTTATCATATATTCTGTCCAAATAACAGGGCATATTACAAGATTTTGTATCTAAATTTTATGATATATAATCTGTAAACGTTTCAATTGCAGGTTGTAAAAATCCCACAAGAGAATCTTTTACTCGTAATCCTGCATCCCGTATATCCTGTATATAGACATTGGCAAAAAGTGCATTCTCAGAATAGTATTTCGTAACACATTCCCAATCATCTTTAAACTCAGAATAATGAAATATAGAGCAAAAAACATAAATCAAAACAGCAAACAATATCAATTTCTTCATTAAAAACACCGTCCATACTGGAATATCACTAGTATGAACGGTGATGTGTATATTATACAGGCTTGGCAATAAATACATTGGGATAATTCTCACGCAGCATATTGCAAATCACTGCTGCATACTCAAAATCCTGCACAATAGCAAATACTGCAGAACCAGAGCCCGTCATCTGCTGAGCAATCGAGCCATAACTGTTATAGATGGATTTGATATAATTTAATTCTAGATGTTCTTGTGTTACGACCGGATCAAAAACATTGTATATATTCTCTGCAATCTTCCCTAAATCCCCTGCAAGAATAGCACTTTCCATTTTCTGGTGGTCAGGTCTATGAGGAATTGTCGAATCGTCAATTTTTTTATATAATTCCGGCGTGGATACAGAAAAGTCAGGTTTACAAACCACAAAACAGCAGTCCGGCATATCCGGGAGTTTTCTAACACGTTCTCCCCTGCCTTCCACCATTGCCGTACCGCAAAGCACACAGAACGGAACATCGCTTCCAACCAAACTGCCAAGTTCTGCCAGCGCCATAATCGAGAGAGGCTCTCCGTAGTGGCGATTTAACGCTCTTAATACCGCAGCAGCATCTGCGCTGCCGCCGCCCATACCAGCCTCCATGGGAATTCTTTTTGTAATACGAATTTCCAGACCTGTAGTTTGGCGTCTTGTCTGTTCAAAGAACACTTCAGCCGCTTTCCATGCCAGATTCCTGTGATCTGTAGGAACACCTTCTTTATCGCAAATAAGCGTCCAGGGTTTTCCGGTATCCACATCAATTTCAATGTCATCCCGAATCGAGATGGTCTGCATCACACTTTGAATATCATGATAGCCGTCGGGTCTTTTGTCCAACACATCCAGAGTTAAATTAATTTTGGCAAATGCGCCTTCATACAATGTTGTAATATGTTTGCTTCCTTTTTTCTTATTTACAACTATTATACCGAAAAACAAAGATATTTGCAATGGTTTGTATACTTTATTATTTTTCGGATATGATAGAGTTATCCAATACGTAAATGGAGGTATATTTATGGATACTCTGGCATTGATCCTGTCGATCATCGGCTCTCTAAACTGGGGTCTTATCGGTCTGTTTAAGTTTGACCTTGTGGCATGGATCTTCGGTGGACAAGCATCTGTTATGAGCCGCATCATCTATGGTTTAGTCGGTCTTGCAGGTCTGTGGTGCATTACGCTCTTGTTTCGCAGAAACAAAGACACTTTCAATTTAGAGAAATGAGAAGAGGCAGCACCATTGGGTGCTGCCTCTTAAACTCTTCTTCAGTCGACTTTAATATAGTCCATAGAAACCCAACCGGAGGAGATCTTTCCCCATGTCATACCACCTGCAACCTTGGTCTCAGTAATCGTAACCTTTTGACCGGCTGCCAAAGTACCAACTTTTTCAAATGTAGTACCGGGACCACTCCGGACATTCAGGGATTCGTTGACGTTAACAGTACCGGTAATTATATTGCTGTTGCCACCGTTACCACTGCCACCGTCTTCTGATACGCCGCCATTACCGGCAACGCCGGAATTATTATTGGAGAAACTGCAGTGAACAATACAACTAACCTTCTGGCCTTCATACTCTGCATGAATATTAGTTGAACCGGCACCAACGGCTACCGCCTTACCATTGTTAAATGTCACAACAGATTCATTATCACTGGACCATGTAATATCCTCAACTGGAATAGATCCACTGTAGAGGACCCAACTGTCACCTTTATAAGACAGGGTAAAGTCCTTTCTGTTCAAACGAAGTTCTTCTTTCGGTTCAGTAGACTCTTCGGGAACAGTCGTTTCTTCATTTCCGGGCAAGGTTGTTTCCTCAGGGTACTGTACAGTTACGGTGCATTCTGTTTTTGCGTTGCCGCACTTTACAGTAACAGTGGTTATGCCCTCGCTGACAGCCGTGATCATACCCTTATCGCTGACTGTGGCAACATCTGGATTTTCCGACATAAATACAACCTTTTCTGTAGTGCCTTCCGGGAACAGTCTGACATTCAGAAGTTTCCCTTCGCCTTCCTGTTCAAACAAGACCGTATCAACATCTAACATAACGCTTTCGCAGAACACAATGGAGTCACTGGGAGATGTGTTTTTAATCTCATCCCCATTGGGTTTGGAGAAAGGAGCAAAGATACGAACACAGATGTAGATAACCACGCCTATGATAGCCAGCAGTAAGATGATAGCAGTAGCAACCAAGCCTCTACTGGATTTGGGTTCTTCGGCTTGAGATTTTTTCGACGCAACAGACTGCTTTTTTCTTCTAGAAACCGGCTTGCCATTGGAGCGTTTCTTTACATTATTCTTGGAAAAGCGCCCACCTTTAACATAGGTATACCCTGTAGAAACTTTTCCATCACTGTTTATTTCATTAGTAACACGTTGTACATCACCGGAATGAACGCAGCCGCAGATGGGACATTGATTGGCGCTCTCCGCATAAGATGTTCCGCAAATATCACAAACAATCTTATTCATTTTTATAACCTCCTGGTTGCTGGATTGATATGTAACAGATGTAACGACATAATTATATCATTTCTTGCAGAATAAAACAACCATAAACCTGT
>JAFXBH010000211.1 GCA_017521875.1 Oscillospiraceae bacterium | reverse complement strand
TGTTTACCATCCATAAGTTCCAGGCAGCCAGCGCAGCCAGCGCCAGACAGGCGATGCCGATCCACTTCAGGGGCAGCACAAAAAATCTCACCAATTTGCGGGAGATCACAATGTGCAGCACCAAATAGCATGCATAGGCAAACAGGGTGGTGTAGCCAACGGCCAGGAAGCCGTACCGCTGAATAAATACATAGTTCAGCCCAATGCTGATCACCGCAGCCACCATGGTACCGGCCATAATAAAGCCGGTCTTCTTGGAGTAGTACTCCGACGGCACGATGATGTTATACAAAAACAGGATAAAGGCCTCCAGCACCATAGGAATGGCCACAAATTTGGCCATTTCATACTCCTTGCCGCCCAAAATCCATATTAATTCCGGAGACAAGGCCATCAGACCCACCGTCAATATAAAGAACAGACCCATCAGTTGCACAGACCGTTTCCGTATGGCCTGGGTGTCTCCTTCGTCCATACGGGTGTAAAACCAAGTGTTCCAGGCGGTGGCGATGGAGTCGTTAATGATGGTCAGTACCAATTTAATGTTGCCGGCCAGGGAGTAGATACCTGCCGGGCCGTCGCCTTCCATCTCCCGGATCATAATCCGACCAAATTGGGCCAACAGCACCTGAGAGATGCCGTGAGGAATAATGGGCAGGCTGTATTTGATGCCAAACCGCCAGTATTCCCGGTTATAGCGGGGTCTTTCCTTCCGGAAGAAAGAGAAGAGAATCACAAGAGCGATTACACATACCGGTATGACCGAGCCGACCATACGGCCCAGCGCCTGCTGTTCCCGGAAAACGGTGAGGATCAGCCCGAGGGAGATACCCACATTCAACAGGGAAGTGCAGCCGGAGACCAGCAGATATTTCTTATAGGCATAATCCAGACTTACCCGGACATTGTACAGGGTGATGATGGCATTGGAAGAACTGCACAGCACCAACAGGACAACTGCAACAGGCGGCAAGTCCAAAAGGTTGGACAGTTGCCTGTGGAACAGCGCCACGATACCCAAAAACAACGCCAAATTTCCCACGTAGATCAGGGAAATGGAGGAGGTGTACCGGTTGATCTGGCCACGGAACTCCAAATTTGCGCTCTGGATACTGGCGTGGAGAGCCATACCCATAATCACAAACATAATGGCGTCGTAGGAAACGAAGATATTATAAACACCAAACTCCTCCGGAGAGAGGAGTCGGCTGAAAATAGGCAGTGTCAGAAAATTGATGCCTTTGATAAGCACGTTGCCAATGGTATAACCAATACCGGAACGCAAAGCCTTACTGTCTGACATAGTTGCTCCTTAGAATTTGATCCTTAGAATTGAAAAGTATCCTGAATGCCCAGCCATTTTTGGTCTTTTTCGCTGAGTTTCAGGGGTGTGCCGTCGGAGAGGGTGTAGCCTTCCCCGCTGGCAGAGCCGTGGTACTGGCCAAGCAGTTCCGGCCACTGAATACCGATGGCAGGGTCATTCCAGGCCAGGCCGTCTTCGTCGTTGGCGTGGTAGAAATCATCACATTTATAGCAGAATTCGGCGATGTCCGTCAGCACCAGGAAACCGTGGGCAAAGCCCTTGGGAATGAGGAACTGCTTCTTATTCTCCTCGGTCAGCAGTACGCCGTACCACTTGCCGTAGGTGGCGGAATTTGCTCGCAGGTCCACGGCTACATCGAACACGCTGCCCTTAATGGCCCGAACCAACTTAGTCTGGGGATATTGCTTTTGGAAATGCAGACCCCGCAATACGCCCTTGACGGACATAGACTGATTGTCCTGCACAAAGGGAATGTCCAGGCCGGCTTCCGCCATATCCCGTTGGCTGTAAGTTTCCATAAAATAGCCCCGGTTGTCACCGTGAACGGCGGGGGTAATGACGCACAGGCCTTCAATGCCGCCTACATTTTTCTCAACAGTAATTTGACCCATATTATACCTCTGTCTTCTTTTTGTTTGTGGATGTTGCCAATCTTTCTAGCCATCCAAACCATTTTGTATTCATGACCGCATGGGCAATTGCGTTGATACACCATCCGCTCAGCATACACACTACCACAGTAACCACAATTACTTTGATGAGGCCAATAACTGTCGAGGGCGTAAACTGTCGCACCACATAAGAGCCGACTTGGTTCTGTACTAGGAACATAGTAAACGTCAATCCACTTACAAAACGAATAGCATCCTGTAGCATAGGTACTTTCATCAGCAGATTGCCTATGACAAACAGCACAAAGAAAAGCGAAATGCCTAAAACAATGCTCTTATATTGCGCCTTTCCCGGGATTGGCACAAACAGAAGGAATATGCTCAATGCAGCGCAAACCCAGAAGACGGGTTTCATACGGAATACGCTATACTTGAAAATCAGCATACCGATTACAAACAGGCTGCTGCAGTGAATCAGATTACAGGCCGGAGAAATGATAAAAACGTCTGTTTCAATCTGCCAAATCCACAAAGGAATCACGCCAATAAGCACCTTCCAGCCAAACTTATTGATTAACTTTGCGAACAAGGGATACAGGGCATACAGAAAAACAATCGCCCCCAAGAACCACTCGCCCACCAAATAATAGTTCAGGCCTCTGTATCTAAAATATCCATCCATGCCAAAAACCGTCAGCAGCATGGTTAAAGGTTTTCCATGGTAAAACAAGCTGCCGGATACCAGAACATTTTTCAAATAAAAATATCCCCAAGTGATATAGAATATAGGGAAAATTGATTTCCAGCGTTTAAAATAAAACTGGCGCAAATTGGGAATCTCCTGATAGTTGTGGTACAGCACGCCACCGGATATCATGAAAAATACTGCCACAAACACTACGCCAAAACTTCCGTTTGCGTAAAGGTGTAGTACCTTTGGAGCATCGGCAGAAGAATAGCAGGAAATATGATACAAAATGATTCCTATCGCACAGACGGCTCTGATGAAATCAATTGCAACAATCTTCTCTTTCTTTGGCTTGGCGATCAAAGCACTTTCAGATATCTGCACAGAGCATCCCTCCAGTCCGGCAGAGGCTCAAATCCAGCCGCTGCCAGTTTGGTCTTATCCAGCCGGCTGTTAAAGGGCCGGGCAGCCTTGCTTAAACCGTATTCGGCGGTGGTAACAGGGTTTACCTTGGTATCATAGCCTGCCTGACGGAAGATCTCGCAGGCAAAGTCATACCAAGAAATGTAGCCGCCCTCGTTGGTGGCGTGGTAGTAGCCGTACTTGTCGGTTTCGATCATGTCAACCAGCAGACGGGACAGATCATAGGTGTAGGTGGGCGTGCCGATCTGGTCGCAAACCACCCGCACAGTGTCGTGGTTTTTGCCCACATTCAGCATGGTCTTGATGAAATTCTTGCCGTTGCGGCCAAAGACCCAGGCAATCCGCACGATGAAGTATTTATCCAGCGTATTGGCAACTGCCAGTTCGCCCTCCAACTTGGTCTGTCCGTACACATTCAAAGGCTTATAATCTTTGCAGTCCGGCTGCCAAGGGGTCTGCCCCTGACCGTCAAAGACATAGTCGGTGGAGATATAGACCATTTTGCAATCCAATGCCTTGCAGGCGTCGGCAATATTCTGGGTGCCACCGGCATTGATGGCCCGGACTTTTTCCACCTTGTCGTCGTCCTCGGCCAGATCCACGGCAGTCCAGGCGGCGCAATGCACCACCACATCCGGGGCGATTTCTGCCAAAAGGGCAGAAACGGCATTTTTATCGGTAATATCCAAAGCCGCATATTGACACTGGGTCACGGCAGAGCCGTCCTGTACGCCGGCATATTCCTCTGCAATATCGCTTCCTACGGCAGTATAGCCGCGGCGGCAGACTTCATTGACCACATCGTGGCCCAACTGACCGGCCACACCGGTAACAAATACTTTCATAAGGAAAACTCCTAATCCTGTCATTCTGAGCGAACGCAGTGAGTCGAAGAATCTTCGCAGTGGGATAGTGCCAAGATCCTTCGGCTCCGTTTCACTCCGCTCAGGATGACAAAGTTGTTTTATAAAGGGAAATTTTAGCGGTTTGCGTACATCTTTTCGTAGTAGTTCTGATACTCGCCGGAAATGATGGTCTCCCACCACTGCTTGTTGTCCAAGTACCACTGAATGGTCTTCTGAATGCCGTCGGCAAATTTGGTCTCCGGCAGCCAGCCCAATTCGTTGTGGATCTTGGTGGGGTCGATGGCGTAACGCATATCGTGACCCTTCCGGTCGGTGACATAGGTGATCAGGCTTTCGGGCTTGCCCAAAGCCTTGCAGATGATCTTCACGATGTCGATATTCTTCATTTCGTTGTGGCCGCCGATGTTGTACACTTCGCCCACACGACCCTTGTGAATGATCAGATCAATGGCTTTGCAGTGGTCTTCCACATACAGCCAGTCCCGGACATTCAGGCCTTCGCCGTAAACAGGCAGAGGCTTGTCGTTGAGAGCGTTGGCGATCATCAGGGGGATCAGTTTTTCAGGGAAGTGGTAAGGGCCGTAGTTGTTGGAGCAGCGGCTGATGGTTACAGGCAAGCCGAAGGTGCGGTGATATGCCAGAACCAGCAGGTCTGCGCCGGCCTTAGAGGAGGAGTAGGGGGAACTGGTGTGAATGGGAGTCTCCTCTGTGAAGAACAGGTCAGGCCGATCCAGGGGCAGGTCGCCGTAAACTTCGTCGGTGGAAACCTGGTGATAGCGGGTGATGCCGTACTTCCGGCAGGCGTCCATCAGCACCTGTGTGCCCAGAATGTTGGTCTGCAGGAATACCTCGGGATTTTCAATGGAGCGATCCACATGGCTTTCAGCGGCAAAATTCACCACCATATCGGGTTTCTCTTCTTCAAACAGTTTGTAAACCCCGGCCCGGTCGCAGATGTCCAGTTTGACAAAGCGGAAATTGGGGTTATCCATCACGGATTCCAGAGTAGACAGGTTGCCGGCATAGGTCAGTTTGTCCAGACAGATAATGCGGTAATCCGGGTACTTGCCCAGCATATGGAACACGAAATTGGAGCCGATAAAGCCGGCGCCGCCGGTTACAATGATAGTCATAGCCGATATCCTCTTTTCTTATTTCTTGTCAATGTACTTGCCGTCCAGCACATCTTTCAGATACTGGCCGTACTGATTCTTCTTCATAACCTCGTAGGTTTCCAGCACATCTTCTCTGGTAATCCAGCCGTTCATATAGGCAATATCCTCCAGACAGGCCAGTTTCCGGTGCTGATGTTTTTCCATGGTCATAACAAAGTTGGTAGCCTCTACCAGACTTTCGTGTGTGCCGGTGTCCAGCCAGGTAAAGCCCTGACCCAGCAGTTCCACATTCAATTCGCCCTGTTCCAGATAGATCCGGTTCAGGTCGGTGATCTCCAACTCCCCACGGGCAGAGGGCTTCAGATTTTTGGCATACTCCACCACCCGGTTGTCGTAGAAGTACAGACCTGTGACACAGTAGTTGCTCTTGGGTTTTGCAGGTTTTTCCTCGATGGAGATGGCTCTGCCGTTTTGATCAAACTCTACGATGCCGAAACGCTCGGGATCGTCCACATAGTAGCCGAATACAGTAGCGCCCTTGCCGGTTTCTGCGTTCTCCACAGCGGTGCGCAGGCGATGTTTCAGACCGTGACCGGCAAAAATATTGTCACCCAGCACCATTGCCACAGTGTCGTTGCCGATAAACTCAGCGCCCAGAATGAAAGCCTGCGCCAGACCGTCGGGGCTGGGCTGCTCCACATAACTCAGGCTGACGCCGAACTGATGACCGTCACCCAGCAGGTCCTGAAAACGGGGCAGATCCTGGGGGGTGGAGATGATCAGAATTTCCCGAATGCCGGCGCTCATCAGCACAGACATAGGGTAGTAAATCATAGGTTTATCGTAGATAGGAAGAAGTTGCTTGGAGGTGACCTTGGTCAGGGGATACAGACGGGTGCCGGAGCCGCCGGCCAGAATGATACCTTTCATTGCGTTTACCTTCTTTCTGTAATAATCCGCTGAATGGCTTCCAGGTATCCGTAGCCGTGATCAGTATCCGGCTCCAGATAAGTACCCTCTGCCCATTCGTTCCAGGCGTTGATGTAAACAAACCGTTTGCCATCTTCGTTCTGCCCGGCTTTTTCATAGAGTTTGCGGAAATTCTTTTCAAAAATTGCAGGGGTGCAGCCGTCGTAGACGGTTGCCTTATTGCGGTAACGGGCGGTGTTGTCCCAGCCCATAAAGCCCATATTATAAACATCCTTATCCTTGTAGCGGAAGGTTTCCGACAGGATAATGTCCCAAATCTTCTCGTAGGAATAGAGTTTGTGACCGGTGCGGTTCTTGGTGCGGAAAGTGCGGAGTTTTTCCACCCACTTTTCCGGCAGATGGCGGAGAATGTTCTCCACATAGATCTGCACGCCCTTGCCCTTCTTGGAGTTGGTGGCGGCGTGGGGCTGGAACAGGAGAACACCGTCAAATTCATCCAAAATGGCGTTGTCGGGGAAATCGAAGGATTTCACTGCCATAAAATACAGTTCTCCGATACCGGCCTCTCTTGCCAGTTCCCGCCAATAGGACAGCATCTCGCCCACCTTGTCGATCAGGTGAGGACGGTAAATCTGAAACAGGATCTTGCCGTCAATGCGAATGGCTCTCTCGTCTTTGAAGAAGGGGAGCAGATAGTCAAAATGGGTCTTCCATTTCTCCTTGGTGGGGGTGTGGGTCTGGAGCAGGAGGACTTCCTTGTCGTTACCCTCCCAGCGGCGAGCCCAGGTCTCATTGGCCCAGGTCAGGCAGAAAGGAATGTCCAAATCTTTGTTCTCCAGGAACATTTCCTTGGGACGCTCCAAAATCTGCACATGGTCATCAAACCAGTAATGGTAGATGGCAAAGCCGCCGATGCCGTACTGCTTAGCCAGTTCTACCTGCCACCGCAGCACATTTAGGTCGGTCAGGTCATAATAGTTGTCATTCAGCGGCACGCGGGGTTGCCGGTGGCCTTCAAACAGGGGGTAACCTTGTTTGACATTGGTCCAGTCGGTAAATCCTTCGCCCCACCACTGGTCATTTTCTTTGGTTCTGTGGAATTGGGGGAAGTATAATGCAATAACTTTCGTATCCAAATTATTTATCTCCTTTGCACATAAAAGCGGTTGCATAGAAAAATAGATTTTGCAGTCTGCCGCCTCGTGCGACAGTGTATTTTTTTAGGGTACGAACGGCCCGGAAACCGCCCTTGCGGCCGGCAGTGGCGATATCAGACAGTTGCCTGCGATATGCTGCCGGAATGTCCATACCGTATCGGTCCAGCAGAAGGTCTGCCTGCTGCAAACGCAGACGGGTATTATCCCGCTGTTTCCGAAATTCTTTGGTGATCCGGCGCAGCCGGGTAGACAGGGCGTTCATACCCGCCTGTCCGGTGGCGTTGCTGGAATGGAAACGATGTTGGATGGTGGAAACTGGCAGGTACTGCACCGTACCAAACAGAGAAGCCACTAAACCAATCCAGCAGTCGTACATCTCGATTCCCGCAGGAGGGGATTTTATCAGTTCCAAAAGTTCCCCATTCAGTACCGACGCGCAGCCGAAAATATAGGGTTGCGCCAGCAGTTTGGGGAAGAAATTGCCGTCTGCAGGAATCCGCAAGCCGGCCATAGCGGCGTAGGAATCACCGGTCAGTTCTCCCTGGCCGTCGATCATGGAAAAATCGGAAAATACCAGCGCAGGACCGGAAATGTCCCGGATTTCTGCCAGCAAAAGTTCCAATTTGTTCTCTAACCAAATATCGTCCTGATCACAGAAGAATACATAGGTTGCCCCCAAATGCCGTGCTTCGTCCAGCAGCGCAAAGAAACTGCCGGAGGGGCCGAGATTTTCCCCTGCAATCAGTCGAATTCGGGGGTCGGTATAGGATTGAATGATTTGAACAGTGTTATCAGAAGACCCATCGTCCCGAATCAGCAAGGTGAAATCTGCCACCGTCTGCCGGAGCACACTGTCCAGTTGGTCCCGCAGGTACTGTCCGCCATTATAGGTGGACATGACGATCACATTCATTGTTTCAAATCTCCTCTTTGGTGCCGGTGATAAACAGCAACAGATAGAGCATCATAGAGAATCCGGCAAAGGTGAACAGGAAGGGATTGGTCTGTACGGCCATGGCGAAGGCAAGCGCCGTGCTGATCCAGCACCAGAATTTTACCGGCTTTTTCCACATAGCCTTCACGGCAAAAATGACCAGCGCCAGCACAAACACACCCCATGCCAGCATACCGACGATACCCAATTTCATCATCAGCGCGGGGATTAAACTCTCATACATAAAGGGAAAGTCTTCGTTGCGGATACAGTCTTCCGCATAAGCACCGTAGCCAAAGCCCAGATACTTACTTTCCGACCATTTTTTCAGCAGGACTTCGTTTTGCTTTGCCCGCAGGGCGTTGGCTTCTGCCGTACCGACTGCGTCCTCCCGCAGATGGATCAGATCTTCCAGTTGATCCTGCAGATCTTCCCAGTTTTCTTCTCCTTCCATACCGTTGAGTTGGGATTGCAGAGAAGCAATCTGCTCATCCAGACTGGCAGAGGTTCCCGGCCGGGCGCTGTTCATAGCCCGGGTGATTACGGTGTTATTCAGGAAGCCGAAATTGAACACGCAGAACAGAACGGCCAAAGCCAGAGCAAATGTCAAAACCTGCCTTCTGCCGCCTTTTTCCCTCCGGAAGATCAGAATGCCTGCTATTGCCAATACCACGCCGGCCAAGATGCCGTACCAGATGGACTTGGTGTAGGTAATCATCACCGCAAAGAGGGTCAGGGCCAAGGCGGGGATTCCCAATTTCCAGCGGCCTTTGCAGAACTGCTCCAGCAGCAGGAACATTGCCGGGATCAGGAAGATCGAGGTGACCTGAATGATCCGGGTAATGCCGAAGCCGAAGATCACATCGGTGCGGACAGCCGTACCGAAGGAGATCATGTCAATAAAATCATAGTAGCCGGCGTAGAATCCGGGAGCGACCACTTCACCGATATACATCACTGTGTGCCACAATGCCAGCGCCATCAGCAGGGGGATCAGCCACTTGTTAAGGCTGCGGAGTGTCAGCCGCCGGGTACGCATCAAAAATGCGCAGGGGAAATACAGCACCAACACCAGCAGCGTGGTGAAATCTTTTACGGCATAGGTCATATTGCCCCGGACCAGCAGAGGAATGGCAGTGGCCCACAGGAAATTCAGAGCCAAAAAGCCCAGCACGAAGCCATCCATAGGCTTTGCATAGTCCCAAAAATGGGGGCGGTCAGGCTTACGCTTCCACAGGGTAAACCGGTACTTGATCAGAATACCCAGACAGTAGCCGCATAACACGGCAACAGACAGGGCAAATAAAATGATTCGGATACCGACCCCAAAGATCGTAAACTGATACCCGTTAATTCCCAAAATATCATCAATCAGAAACAGAACAGGAAATAACCAAATAAGTTTTTTCATCCATTCACCACCAAAGATTAGATTGCAGAGATCAAATTTTTGGAAAAGACCTCTTCGGATAACAGATCCCGGAAACAAGACAGGGTATTATTCCGCATCTGCAGATGTGTTTCTGTGTCAATTCCGGCAATTTTTTTGGCCGTTTCCCCGGGGTTTTCCCGATTTAAGTTGATGCCGATCTGCCGGGTCTCTACCAGCGACCGGGTGTCACCACCGATGGAATTGATAATGGGAAGTCCGCCGGCAAAATAATCCACCGACTTCATTGTCAGGCCGATAAATACGGAATCTTTCATAATATTCAGGCCAAAACTGCACATATCAAAGATGGCCTGCTTTTCCCCGTTATCATACACACTGCCGTGAAATTGCACGGTTGCGCCGGTGGCTTCCACGGATTCAATCAGCGTGTCCCGCGTCTCCCCGTCTCCAATGATGTGCAGAACTACAGGCCGGAGCGCCTGCACCTGCCCGATGAGGGCGGAAATGGCGGGAATGTCGATAATGTTATTGATAGACCCCAGATAGCACAGATGAATGGTCTCCTGTTGGGGCAGGGGCTTGCAAATTTCCGTGGTGGCTGCCGGTTTGCACAGATGCAAAGTCCGGCTCTCCACACCCTTCAAGTGGGGTTGCAGCGCCTCCTGGAACAAATCGCATTCTGTAAACACCAGATCTGCCGCAGGCAGACCTTTGTTACGGAATTTTGCCCAAATACCGAAGGGGATCTTCAACAGTTTTTTCAGTTTATTGCTGGGGAAACTCTCCGGCCACATATCGAAAATGTCAAATACCAGTTTCACATTGGGGTTGCGTTTTTTATACTTGGCAGCCTCTTTGCACAGACTGTTGGGCGGAACTTCCACATACAGGAGATCCGGCTTCAGATCGGCAACGGCTTTCATGGCGTCTTTGGCAAAACGCATATGAGAATAGAGCCGCCGGAAAGACAGATTCTTGGTGTAACCTACCGTGGGCAGTTGGATGCAGTGGGGCAGATCCACCTGATGGCGTTTTTTGGAGGTGTGGTGAAAATCCGAAGTAATATAGGTGCAGTTATACCCAGCCTTCCGCAGGGCGTTCTCCCCATAGGCGATTCGCTCCTGATAATGGTGGGTACAACTGATACAAACGGCTTTTTTCATAAGAATTCCTCAAAAGTTATTTTCTTGGAGCGGATTCCTCTTTTTCCCGTTCCTCGTGCATCTGATGCAGCACTTCCTCCTTCATACGCTGGGCTTCTTCAATTTTGTCAAAGCCCTCGGTGCTCTCCTTAGAGAGCATAATGCGAATGGTCATCAGAATCAGTTTGATGTCCAGGATAAAGGAGTAGTTTTCGATATACATCAGATCCAGGCGGAGTTTGTCGTAAGGAGAGGTGTTGTACTTTCCATAGATCTGGGCAAAACCGGTGAGGCCGCCTTTGACCTTGGTACGGAAATCAAATTCGGGAATATCCGCGCCGTATTTCTCCATATGCTCTATTCGCTCTGGACGGGGACCGACAATGCTCATATCACCTTTGATGATGTTCAGCAGTTGAGGCAATTCGTCAATGCGAGTGGCTCGGGTGAAACGTCCTACCTTGGTGATTCTAGGGTCGCGATCGGTGGCGGGAATAGAATGTCCTTCTTTTTCAGCATCCACCACCATACTGCGGAATTTTAGTACATCAAACTCTTTGCCATTTAAAGATACACGTCGTTGTTTGTAGAAGATAGGGCCGCCGTCTTCAATCTTAATGGCCAATGCAGTCAGCAGCATAAAGGGCAGGGCAATGATGGCTACCGGCAGACAGATCACCAGATCCATGAGCCGCTTGATAAAGCAAGCAGAGGGTGTCAGGCCGTTGCCTTTTACCAATAACAGCGGCGTATCAAACAGAGTGATGCTGGTAGCGCCACGGACGATAATATCTGTCAGTTTGGGAGTCACATAGGTGCGGATATGGTTGCGGTAGCAGAACTTCAGAATATCGTTGCGCATTTGGGCAGGGACATCGTTAATGATCACGGCGTCGTAATCGATAATTTGCTTGCAGATACTCTCCAGACCGTCTTCCACAGGGATCAGTTTTTGAATGTGGTATTTGTCAGGGCGGGTCTCCATCTTGAATTTCAAAGTAACGGCATCGTCCTGTCCTAAAACCATAACCATATTCTTGGGCACATAAATCCGGTGATATACCCAGGAATAGAAAAATACACAGAACAGGGCAATAATTGCGCCTACCACCATCAGCATCAGCATAGGAACAGGAGAGATCACCACATTGGCGATCAAACACAGTTGCCAATAAGTGATAAAGTTGGCAATAAACAGGGAGATCCATTGGGAAAGCAGGGCATCAAACCGCTTCAGATAACCGAATTTGAAGCCGTCAAAGGCGAAAAACAGCACCAACACCAACAGGGCGTACACGCCGGAGAGCACATATTTGCCCAAACCGAAATAGGTGGGGAAGAGGGTGCTGTCATATCCCTTTCTCCAAACAAAATAATACGCAATTGCAAGGGCAAGCACTTCCAGAAAACCTTCTGCGCTGCGAATCAGGCTTTTAACGCCGGAGATCTGTCTCTTTTTCGTATGCATAGCAAGATTCTCACTTTCTGTATATTTTCAATAGCACTCGTCGAAACATTGGCATAATACAAGCAATTATAATGTTATAGTAGTATAGCATAAAAGCAATATGTTTGCAACCTTTTGCAGAAAAAAGGCAGCCGGAAAAGTGAGCATAAAAAACCAGTCTTTTCAAGAAAAAATAACAAGGTATGAACCTCAGTTCATACCTTGTTAAAAATCGGTTATGAAATTAGCGCATCGGCCATGGTTTTTCCGGTGGAATAGAAGAAAACGCTGTCTCTGGAGGGAGTCAGTTCCGACACAAGACCCCGTTCTGCATATACAGAGTAACTGCGGAACAGAATCGGGCATAAAAGGCCCTGATCCATCACCATTTTGTGGAGCGTGAAGTAGTTACCGTGGTTTTCCAGCGCCTGCAAACTCAGGGCGTAAGCACCCAGATCGTTGACACCGCCCCAACTCAGGGCGCCGTAGGTGGCGAAGAATGCAGACAGATCCATATTGGGAGACAGTCGTGTCTGACCCAAATAAAGGTCGAATGTCCGATACTTAATGGCGTCGGTATAGGCGCTGCCGCTGAGGGCTTTCAATTCCACCACCAAACCGCAGTCAGAGAGCATTTTGGCAATACTCCGGGCCACCCGCAGACGCAGGCTGTCCTGACTGTTGACCAAAAATACGATACTGCTGCCTTCCATACCGGCGGACTTCACCGCATCCAGGAATTTCAGGTCGTTGTACTTGTATTTGTCGGCCAGACTTTGGTTGTAGTAAGGGGACAGAGGAGAGGCCGGCAGACTGGCGCTGCGGGCAAATCCCCGGTAGAATTCCTCCGCCAGATAGTCCCGGTCGATGGCATAGGTCAGCGCAGTTCGAACGGTGTCGTTGGAGAAGACCTTGCTGTCCCGGCAAGTGGCCAGGTACAGGAAAATGCCGTTTTCGCAGTCCCACAGTTCGTAGTCGCACCGATAGTCTGCATACTGGTCAGAACCGGGATCGGCGCAGACCAGACTCAAATCAAAGAATTGGAACTGATCCCGAATCTGGGTAGTGGAGGTGGCGGCAAACAGGTTGATGGTAGCGGCTTTTACCGCCATATCCGCTTTGCACCACCAGTTGGTGCGCCTGTGAAGGCTCTCGCCGCCGGCAGTGGAGTACAGTGTATAAGGGCCGGTGCCCAAAGGACGGTCAGCGCCCACTTCTGCGGCCTTGACGATGGGGATGTCCAAAATCAGGGGCAGATTCTCATAAGGAGTATCCAGATTGATGGTAATACCACCGTCCGGGGTGGGAAGGATTTCCGTGATGTGGACAAAGCGTCCCTTGTAGAAATTGCTCTGCCAGGCCGCCTGCAGACTGGCGATCACATCCTCTGCAGTCAGAGGTGTTCCGTCGGAGAAAGTAGCCGATTCCAGATAGAAGGTGTAACTTTTCATGTCATCACTGATGGCATAAGATTTGCACAACTGGGGAGAGGTCACATAGTCCCGGTCGGTAACAAACAGACTTTGATACAGCAGTGTCAGCAGCGCCCGGTTGGTAAAATCTTCGCACAGATAAGGATTTAAGGGAAGTTCCTTGTAATAGGGCAGAGACAGTTTCTGTTCAGTGTCCTGGGAGGGGGAAGTGGGAACGGGGCCGGTGTAATTTTCATCGTAGGTCAGGCCATCGCCTGTGGGGGTGTATGGGTCTTTGCTGCCACCGCACCCTGCCAGTAGCAGGCAAAGGCACAGCATCAGCGCTATCAGCCGCTTCATAGATTTCCCTCCTCGCTCTATCTTAGAATTACTGCACCCTGGGAACCCCGGTTGCCGCCGGTGACCCGGTGAGACCAGTAGCGGTCCGGCTGACAGGCAGTACAGTCTTTGGAAATGGTGATGTTGGTCACGCCGCTGCGGCGGAGCCACAGGGCATTGATGGCTTTCAGGTCCACATGGAATTTGCTCTTGCCGGGGTGGATGTAAGGCTTTGCCTCCTCGCCCAAAGCGGCAAGCATTGCCTCCGGCACATCGGCATCAGTTTCAAAGCAGCACCGGCCAATATTCGGGCCAATGGCGGCGGAGATATCCTCCCGGCGGCAGCCGAAGGAAGACGCCATCGCGTCCACGGTCTTGGCGGCAATTCCCAAAGCCGTTCCCCGCCAGCCGGCGTGGGCAGCGCCCACCGCGCCGGTGCGTTTATCCCATAGCAAAATGGGGGTGCAGTCAGCGGAATATACCATCAGCGCCACCCCGGGGGTGTTGGTCACAAGGCCGTCGCAGGGGGGATAATCCCGGTGGGACAAACTGCCCAGACAGTCCTTTTCCGTAACCACCCGGACGATGTCGGTGTGAATTTGGTGGGTCAGCACCAGTTGTTCCGGGGAAAAGCCGATGGCGCATCCCAGCCGGCGGAAATTCTCCGCCACATTCTCCTCTGTATCACCCCGATGGGCGCCCAGGTTCAGACTGGCCAAATGCCCTTCGCTAACACCCCCCAGCCGGGTGGTAAACCCGTGGGGCGCAGCAATGTTGTTTGTTTTAAGATACTCTAAATCACCGACTTTGCCAATTATCCATTGTCCATTGTCCATTATCAATTCAACTTGTCTTTCTGCATGCAGCATTTTTTATACTTCTTGCCGCTGCCGCAGGGACAGGG
>JAFXBH010000210.1 GCA_017521875.1 Oscillospiraceae bacterium | reverse complement strand
CCAAGATGGCCAACCCGGCAGCAATCCCGCCGCAGATCAGCACAAATACCAGATTTTCCCACAGGGATTTCCATAATGCACTTCCAAATATCGCCATAGTCCCACCTCAAATATAAAAAATAAGCCCTGAGCATAGAAACACTCAGGGCTTAGGTATACAACAAGAAAATGTCTTCTTCCATCCTGACTTTACAGTCGGTATCGGAATTGCACCGATTCAGCATACGCTCGCGGACTTTACCGCCGGTCGGGAATCACACCCTGCCCTGAAGAACAATGATTTGATTTATTTCAGCATAGCATAAACCCCATTGCTTGTCAAGGCGTAGGATCTGTGGTACAATGAAGATAATCTATTCTGCAGGAGGCAGTGTGGTTTCCGGGGGCGGCGTTTGTATTTTTGTCAAAGCCTGCATACGGCCGTTTGCGGCGGTGTTGGTAATATCGCCGCCGATCACATCGTTTTTGTAGACGAGGAGGGTGGCATAAACCGGCTCTGTGGCGCCGGGATAATTATTCACCTTATATACATACCGCATCACGGTTTTGCCGGCGTATTGGGTCAGATCGTAGCCGGCGCTCTTCTGCAGATCGTTGTACCGGGTGAGGATCGGGTTCTGCTCTTGGGGAATTCGCACCTGTCCGGATTCGGTGGGGGAGGCGTTTACATCCCAACCCAGGTTCTTCAGAAACTGGATCCGCCCTTCGTTGCCGGCCACAGAGGGGGCAGAGGTGGGGGCAGAGTTTTTGTTTCCTCCCAGTAATAAAATCAGCGCGATAATCAATCCAGCCACGGCGGCCAATGCCGCGATGACTTTTTTAATGTCGACCTTGGCGGTCATAACCATCATGATAAATCCCTCCTGCATAAAATTCACACTATACTGTATGTGGATCGGGGGAGCGGTAGAACGGAGAACTATGGAACGATTGGATAAATTCTTATGCGCCTGTGGCATAGGTACTCGCAGCCAGGTGAAAGATATTTTAAAAACCGGTGTAGTGACTGTAGACGGCAAACCGGAGCGGGATGGCAGCCGGAAAATTGACCCCGATACCCAGGAAATCACTTGCAACGGAGCGCCTTTGCGCTGCCGGGGAACAGTGGTGGTGATGCTGAATAAGCCTGCCGGTTATGTGACCGCCACAGAGGACAAAAACGATCAAACCGTGATGGAACTGCTGCCTAAGGCGTATGCCCATTGGGATTTAAAGCCGGTGGGCCGGCTGGATAAGGCAACGGAGGGCCTTCTTCTCTTTACCAACGACGGTGACTTGCTCCACCGGCTGATCTCCCCCAAAAAGGAAGTGCCGAAACGATACTATGCCCGCCACCAGGGAACAGCCACCCCGGAAGATGTGGTAGCCTTTACCCAAGGTCTGGTGTTGGGGGACGGCACCCGGTGTCTACCTGCCCATCTGGAGATTGCAGGTCCCGGGGAGAGTTATATTACTGTCTGCGAGGGAAAATACCATCAGGTGCGCCGTATGATGGCTTCCCGGAATCTGCCGGTGACATATTTGGAGCGGCAGAAGGAGGGAGATCTGACTTTGGGAGACCTGCCCAGAGGAGAATGCCGGGAACTGACAGAGGGGGAAATTGCCGCCTTACAGGAAATGGCAAAATGACGAAAAAATACCAACAAATCCAGCCGGAAATCCGGCTGGATTTTTTTGATATCACAAATTTATCGGTATATTATCTAAAAATCAATAGAGATTTTGGAACAAAATGTCAAAAAAGACTTGCAATTTGTGCAAAATGGATATATAATCACAGTGCAATTTGTGAAATCCGTATTTGTGCAATATTCTAAGGGAGGCGTACCAAATGTCCAACAATGTTTTCTATAGTGTCATGCAACAACTGAAAGATGTGTCCAATCGGTCCTTTGGCGTGATTGACAGCGAAGGCTGCGTCATCTCCAGTACAGATGCTTCTCTGTTGGGTGAGCGTTGGCCTGAAGTCGTGCAGAAGGTGGGCACCAACGATCAGCAGACAGTTGCCGTCGCACAGAAGACCTTCCGTGTGATCCTGAGCAGTGTCAATGTGTTTGAGTACGCCGTTTTCTGCACCGGTGATGATGACCAGGCAGCCCTGCTTTGCAATATGGCTTACATTGCACTGAACAATGCCAAGAGCCACTACGAAGAAAAGCACGACAGAGGTACATTTGTTAAGAATATCATTATGGACAATATCCTGCCCGGAGATATCTATATCCGCGCCAAGGAATTGCACTTTGCTACCGATGCACCCCGGGCGGTATTTTTGGTGCGGCAGGTTGGCCGCAGCGATGTTGCCACTGTGGATCTGTTATCCGGCCTGTTCCCCGATAAGATGCAGGACTTCGTAATCAGTATCAATGAGACTGACATTGCTATTATCAAACAGTTGACTGCCGGCGCCGCCGGTGAAGATCTGGAAAAAATCGCAACCGAAGTGGAAGAGATATTGAAGAACGAACTGTTCCTGAAACCGATTATCGGTATCGGTACTGTGGCTACCCACCTGCGGGAACTGGCTGATGCTTATAAGGAAGCCCAGACTGCCATTGATGTGGGCAAGGTATTCGATACGGAAAAGAGCATCATCAACTATGAAAACCTGGGTATTGGCCGGCTGATTTACCAGTTGCCTACCACCCTGTGCGATATTTTCCTTACCGAGGTATTTAAGAAGAGTTCCATTGATGCGTTGGACCAGGAGACCCTGTTTACCATCAACAAATTCTTTGAGAACAACCTGAATGTGTCCGAAACTTCCCGGAAACTGTTCGTCCACAGAAACACCCTGGTGTACCGTTTGGAAAAGATCAAGAAACTCACCGGCCTGGATTTGCGCCTGTTTGACCACGCCATCGTATTTAAGGTAGCGCTGATGGTCCGCAAGTATATGTCCTCCCGGGAGACCCGATAAAAATTTCTTTAAGCCGCACATTTTCGTGCGGCTTAAAGTCGTGTTATAGCAAGAGAAATTTTGCCGGGATAGTCGGTTTCCAGTTTTTTTCAAAGGGGATTTGTTGACATAGGCCCTAAAATATGTTACAATTTGGTTACATTATTATGTTGGAGAAATAAGTATGATTGAGTTTACGAATGTAACAAAATCCTATTCTGTGGGCACCCAGGCTTTGCGGGGTGTTACTATGCAGATCGAGGATGGCGATTTTGCTTTTTTGGTAGGACCTTCCGGCTCCGGTAAGTCCACCATTATCAAATTGATTACCGGCGAACTGAGACCCACCTCCGGTACAGTCCATGTAAACGGCTACTCCTTGGAGCGTATTCGCAAGCGTGAGATCCCCTACCTGCGCCGTACAGTGGGCGTGGTGTTTCAGGATTTCCGTCTGATCGAGACCAAGACAGTTTATGAAAATGTAGCCTTTGCCATGCGGGCCATTGGTGCCCGGGAAAGGGAGATCCGGGATCGGGTACCCTACATTTTGGAACTGGTGGGCTTGGAGACCAAGAGCCGCCGCCACCCCACAGAACTCTCCGGCGGTGAGCAGCAGCGTTTGGCGATTGCAAGAGCGCTGGTGAACAACCCCTCTACCATTATTGCCGACGAGCCTACCGGTAACCTGGACCCGGCGATGTCGCTGGAAATTATGAGCCTGCTGCAGGAAATCAACAACTTAGGCACTACCATGCTGGTGGTTACCCACGACCAGGATTTGGTGGAGCGTTTTGGAAAGCGAGTCATTGCCATCAACGACGGTTTGATCGTACATGACGGAATGGGTGGGTATTACAGAGTATGAAAGTAACAAACCTTGGATACTTAATGAAAGAGGGCATAAGAGGCATCTTCCTCCACGGATTTATGTCCTTTGCCGCTGTGCTGGTGACAGTGGCCTGTTTGGTGATTGTGGGCGGTTTCTCCGCCTTTGTGTACAATGCCAATATCATCGTGGAGGATCTGAACAAGACCAACGAAGTTGTGGTCTACATTGAAAGTGACCTGACAGATGCAGAAGCCAGAAGTATTGGCACTGTGATCAATCAGATCCCCAATGTGTATCAGGCAGATTTCAAATCCCGAGAGACTGCTCTGGAAGAGTTTGCCGCCGATTATCAGGACAGTTCTGTAATGGGCGGTCTGGTTCCCTCCGATCTGCGTCACCGCTATGTGGTTATGTTGGAAAACAACGAACTGATGGAAGAGACGGTAGGTCGGCTGGAGAAAGTTTCCGGTGTGGTGTGGGTCAATGCGCCCTACGAGTTGGCCGAGGGTTTTATCACCCTGCAAAATTTGTTGCACATTGTGTCTGTGGTGATCATTGTGGTGCTTTTGGTGGTCAGTCTCCTGATTATCTCCAATACGGTCAAACTGGCTATGTATGACCGGAAGGAAGAGATATCCATTATGAAAATGGTGGGCGCTACCAACGGATTTATCCGTTTACCCTTCGTGGTGGAAGGCTTTGCCCTGGGTATGCTGGGTGCAACCGTGGCCTTCTTCATTCTGTGGACGATGTACAATCTGACAGTGAGCAGAATGGCAGAAGCCGACACCCTGCAACTGTGTAGAGTTGTGCCCTATACAGATTAGTTGCTGCCTATGGTAGCCACTATTGCCGCTGCCGGCCTG
>JAFXBH010000209.1 GCA_017521875.1 Oscillospiraceae bacterium | reverse complement strand
CGGCAGGACCATATAGGCAAAGTCTTCCTTGTCGTCCACGGGGGTCAGCACGATGGGACTCAGGCCGTTGGTCAGTTCCAGACATACTTCCTCGGCGGGAATGGCCCGCAGGGCATCGGCCAGATACCGGACATTGAAACCGATCTCCAGTTCCTTGCCGTCACCGGCGATATTGCACCGGTCTTCTGCCACGCCGATGGTGGTATTGGTGCGCAACTGCAGTTCCTGATTGGTAAACAGGCAGCGGACGGGGCTCTTGTACTTTTCAGACACGATCAGGCCCACCCGCTCAATGGAAGCAGACAGTTCTCCCACATTGGCCACAAGTTTAATGGGGCAGTTGAAGGGAACCACTCTCCGCCAATCCAAAAATTCGCCTTCCAACAGACGGCAGATCACGATGGCAGTGCCCATCTGGAACAGAATGTGCTTACTGCCCAGGGTAAAGGCCACAGATTCTTCTCCTTCCTGGAGAATCTTTTCCACTTCTTTCAGGCCGTTGGCGGGGACAACAAAGGACAGCGTTCTGCCGGTGGTATTTTCGCAGTGATAGGTACGGCGAGCCAGACGGAAGCCGTCCACCGCAATGGCAGAGACCAAATCTTCCTGAATTTCAAATTTGACACCGGTGTGGATTGGCCGGCCCTGATTATCCGAAACAGAGAAAATGGTACTGCTGATCAGTTCCTTCATAGCCTGCTGGGGAATCCGGATGCTCTTACCGTCTCCCACATCGGGCAGGTCGGGATAATCTTCCGCACTCTCTGCAGAAATGGTAAAAGAGGCGTAGCCGGAGCGAATGGACACCTTGTAATTTTCGTCCACCACCACGGTAACCGGGCCTTCCGGCAGACGGCGGATAATATCGCCAAACAGACGGGCAGGCAGAACGCACGCACCGGTCTCGCTGACATCGGCTTCAATCTGATAGCAAATGGCGGTCTCCATATTGTAACCGGTCAGGCTCAGGCCGTCACCGGCCCGGCAGAGAATGCCTTCAATGGCAGACAGAGCGCTCTTCTGAGCGACGGTTCGGCCGGTAATATTCAGGCCCAGAACCAGCATACTTTTTTCACAGGTAAAACGCATATCCAAAACCTTCTTTCCTGAAATATAAAGAAATATATATAAATAAATATTTTTAGGTAGTAATAATAGCGGTAGGGGCTGTGGATTGTAGAAAAGTGGCATTTGTCTTAGAGTACCAACCACTTTTTTTCCACATAAGAATCAACACAATCCCAAAAACTCCCACAGAATAATTTTTTGCGACGGAAAGGGGAAATTTCCCACAGAAATTTCTCCACATTCCACAGCCTATGTGGAAAAGTTTTTCCCGGCATTACAGACAGGAATTGATGTTGGCGGTGATGTCCCGCAGGTGATTCTGTAAGGTGGTATTGCCGGACTTCAGTTCAGTCTCAATTTTGGTGATGGAGTTGAGCACCGTGGTATGATCCCGGCCGCCGAACTCTTTGCCGATGTCCGGGGTGGACAGGTTAGTCAGTTTCCGGATCAGGTAAATAGCCGCGTGCCGCGCCTCGGCGATCTCTTTGGTACGCTGGGCGCCACGAATGGTGCTTTCGTCCAGATTGTAGAACTTGCAGACCTGAGAGATGATCAGGTTGGGGGTGGGCAGGGAGTTATTTTCATTTTTGAACATATCCCGGATCACATTGGAAATGTTCTCCAAAGTCAGCGCCATACCGTCTAAGTCGTGATAGGCCTTTATCTTTTTCACCGTGCCTTCGATCTGCCGCACATTGTTGGTCACATTCACCGCAATGAAGTTGCACACTTCCTCAGACAGTTCCAATCCCAGAGACGCGGCCTTGGTGTTGATGATGGCCATACGGGTCTCATAATCGGGGGGTTGGATATCCATGATCAGACCCCATTCAAACCGGGTGCGGAGACGCTCCTCCAAAGTAGGCATATCCCCGGGTTTCCGGTCGGAGGTCATAACGATCTGCTTGTGGGCTTCAAAGAGTTTGTTAAAGGTGTGGAAGAACTCCTCCTGGGTGGCTTCCTTGCCGGAAATAAACTGAATATCGTCGATGAGGAACAGATCTGCTTCCCGATACTTACTGCGGAACTCAATGTTCTTACCGGTACGGATGGCGTCGATCAGTTCGTTGGTAAACTGGTCGCCTTTGATGTAAACCACATTTTTCTCCGGATTGGCTTTCCGGATCTCGTTGGCAATGGCGTACAGAAGGTGGGTCTTACCCACGCCGGGAGGGCCATACAGAAACAGGGGATTGTACACCTGACCGGGAGTCTGGCTGACGGCATTGGCGGCGCTGTGGGCCATGCGGTTGGAAGGGCCTACGATAAAGGTATCAAAGGTAAACTGGGGATTGAGGTCGATGGAATTGGATTCCCGCTTGGCTTTGTAGGCTTCGAATTCTTCCTGACCAAGAACCTTCAGTTCTGCGTTCATATCAAACAGGTCTTTCAGACCGTCTTTCACATATTCTCCGCAGCGACGCTGGATCATATCTCTGCGAAATTCGTCGGGAACATAGATCAGCAACTGCTGCTCTGTCAGTTCCACCACTTCGGCTTCGTCAAACCAGGAAGAGACCAAACTGGAGGATATTTTATCTTCCAGATAATGAATAATTTTTGCCCAAACAAAGGCTGCTGCAACCATAAATTTCTCCTTTCTCTATGGAAAAAACAATTCCGTTTCCGGAAAAAGAAAGCCTATTTTCTCACCTTGCATTTTATCATAAAAATACGGAAAAAACAAGGATTTTTTCCACAGATACAATATAAATAAAGTAATACTTTTTCTGCCCTGTTTTTTGGGGTTTCAAACAGGGGAAGAAGGAAGATTCCCACGGCTTGCAGAGCAAGCCTGGGAGTGATAACAAAATTGTTGCGTAAATACCGGCGCGGAAGGAAAATGGAAAAAGAGGAGGGGGTGAAAAAATCTGCAGATCGGATTTCTTTTTCCTGACACCATCATAGCACGGAAAACCGCAAAAGTCTTCCCAACCTTTTCCCAACCTTTTGTGTGAGAAAATCTGGGAATTTCTGTGGAAAACAGGGTGAAACAGGGGAAAAATCCAGGGCAGATACCCTGTAAAATGTCACCCTGCCACCTGTGGAAAACGCTATGGGAAATTTAACATTTCGTAAATTCTGCGCTTTGCCGGTTGCAAAAAGCCAAAGTGGAGACTATAATGAACATAAATTTGTGAAAGGTGGCAGTTATGGAGCGGATTCGCAATTTTTTCCGGCATTTTATGCTGGGACGCTATGGTACGGACAAATTGAATATGGCCATTTTATGCGCCGGCGTAGTCTGTTCCGCCCTGACGCTTTTTCTGCGGTGGCCGCTGGCTTGTCTGATCTTGACGCTGGTATCTTACGGTCTGATGATCCTTGCCATTTTTCGAATGCTCTCCCGGAACACCTATAAGCGGTATCAGGAAAATAAGCGGTATCTGCGATGGCTGGACAGGCTGAAAGACCGGGAACATAAGTATTTCGACTGTCCCCGCTGCCGCCAGCCGGTGCGTGTCCCCCGGGGAAAGGGAAAAATCGCCATCACCTGCCCCAAATGCAAGGAAAAATTTATTAAGAAAACCTAAATTTTCTGTCATTGCGAGGGCGTAGCGATGCGGCAATCCCGCCCTCCCTGTCATTGCGAGGAGCCGTAGGCGACGTGGCAATCTAAAGCCGGCATTCTAGATTCCCACGCCAGTGTGAACACTGGCTCGGAATGACAATAAAAGGGATTCCCTTCTTTGTCATTGCGAAGGCGTAGCGATGCGGCAATCTCACCCCCCTTTGTCATTGCGAGGAGCGTAGCGACGTGGCAATCTAAAGCCGGCATTCTAGATTCCCACACCAGTGTGAGCACTGGTTCGGAATGACAAGGAAACAGTGAAGATTGCCACACCGGCGTAAACGCTCCCGGCAATGACACGGTAATATTCTTTTTAAAATGGGCGCAGTATGCGCCCGTTTTTTTCTTGACACCGACAAAATTTCCCGATACTATGAAAGCAAGAAAGGAAGGTGTATCCGGGATGCAGCACAAAATTCTGAAACTTGACGGCTATCTGACGCCCTACAAGGCCGATTTCGACCTTCGAATGGAATTATACCGGGAAAAAATCCGCCAGTTGGGGAACTTGTGTGAGTTTGCCAACGGATATGCCTACTTCGGAATCCACCGGACGGAAACCGGCTGGGTCTACCGGGAATGGGCCCCCGGCGCGGACAAACTGTACTTTACCGGTGATTTTTGCGGCTGGGAGCGGTATGCCTACCCTATGGAGAAGAAAGAACACGGGGTATGGGAACTGATTCTGCCTGGTGAAAATGCCTTACAGCACGGCCAGAAAGTGCTGACGGTGGTTGTCCGTGGGGAGCAGGAACTGGAACGGATTCCCCTGTATGCCAATTATGTGGTGCAAGACCCTGTTGACCACAGTTGGAATGCCCAAATCTACGACTGCCCACCGTTTGGGTGGACGGATGCCGGTTTCAAACCCCAAAAGAAACTGTTCATCTACGAGTGCCATATCGGTATGGCTCAGCAGGAGGGAAAGGTAGGGTCTTACCGGGAATTTACAGAGAAGATTCTCCCCAAAATTAAAAAACTCGGCTATAATACCATTCAGATTATGGCCATTATGGAGCATCCCTACTATGCCAGTTTTGGCTATCAGGTGACCAATTTCTTCGCCCCGTCCTCCCGGTTCGGCACACCCGACGAATTGCGAAAACTCATTGATACTGCGCACAAAATGGGCATTGCGGTACTGCTGGATGTGGTACACTCCCACGCCTGTCTGAACACCCGGGAGGGTATCAACGAATTTGACGGTACGGATTATCAATTTTTCCACCAGGGCCCCCGGGGACACCACCCGGCGTGGAATACCAAGTGTTTTGATTACGGCAAAAACGAAGTGATCCACTTCCTCCTTTCCAACCTGAAATACTGGCTGGAGGCGTTCCACTTTGACGGTTTCCGATTTGACGGCGTTACCTCTATGCTGTATCTGGATCACGGACTGGGTACGGCATTCACCGATTACAGCAAGTACTTCTCTATGAACACCGATGTGGACGCGGTGACCTACCTGCAACTGGCCACCACCCTGTGCCGGGAACTGAATCCCCATGTGATTTTGATTGCGGAAGATATGTCGGCTCTGCCGGGACTGTGCCTGCCCATTGCCGACGGCGGCGTGGGATTTGACTACCGCCTTGCCATGGGCGAGCCGGACTTATGGATCAAACTTCTGAAAGAAGTACCGGATGAACATTGGGACTTAAACCACATTTACTATGAACTGGCCGTCCGCAGACCGAAAGAAAAGGTGATCGGTTACTGCGAGTCCCACGACCAGGCGCTGGTGGGGGATAAGACCATTATGTTCCGCCTGTGCGACAAGGAAATGTACACCGCCATGGCCAAGCACATAGACTCTCTGGTGATCGACCGGGGTATGGCGCTGCACAAGATGCTGCGGCTGCTGACTATGACCCTGGGCGGTGACGGATACCTGACCTTTATGGGCAATGAGTTCGGTCACCCGGAGTGGATCGACTTCCCCAGAGAGGGGAACGGCTGGAGTTATCACTACTGCCGCCGGCAGTGGGATTTGGCGGAAAACGGCTATTTAAAATACCACTATCTGCGGGATTTTGA
Source organism: Oscillospiraceae bacterium (assembly GCA_017521875.1). GTDB lineage: Bacteria > Bacillota > Clostridia > Oscillospirales > Oscillospiraceae > Faecousia. The sequence goes on along the minus strand of JAFXBH010000209.1, from coordinate 1,038 downwards.
ACAGGCGGCTGTGAAATTATGTAAATCTGCCCGCGTCTTGGGCAGTCAGGACAGACAACTGCTTTTGGATAATTCCAAAAAAGTGTTGGCATACGGGAAAAAAGACGCCATTTTTGCCTTTAATTTCCACCCGGAAAATGCCTACCAAGAGGTGTTTATTCCCCTGTATGAGCCGGGAGAATATGATGTTGTTATGTCAACTGACGACTTCTGCTTCGGCGGTTTTGGCCGGGTGTACCACCAGCGGTACTCTGCCTTCCAAAAAGAGGGCGTTTGGGGCATTCAAATCTACCTGCCCCCCCGCACCGCAACGGTTTTGAGAAAATGCAAAATGCAGAATGCATAGTCTTTTAAGCCTCCCCTGTGTAAGGGGAGGTGGCAAAAATCTTTGATTTTTGACGGAGGGGTTGCAACAATCCCCCACCGCTTCGCGGAGCCCCCTTTACACAAGGGGGCCTTTTCAAAATAAACAAAAAATTCCCCGGTTGCAAAATCTGCAACCGGGGAAACATTTTGCATATTAACCCAATTTTGCGCCGGCGGGAATGGCGTCGTCCACCATCAAAAGGTTCAGTTTTTCCTCACCCTTTTCGGTGTGAACGGCGGAAATCAGCATACCGCAGGACTCCCGTCCCATCATCTTTCTGGGAGGCAGGTTCACAATAGCCACCAAAGTCTTGCCGATCAAATCTTCCGGCTTGTAGAACTTGGCGATGCCGGAGAGGATCTGCCGGTCTGTGCCGGTGCCGTCGTCCAAGGTAAACTGCAGCAGTTTGTCGCTCTTTTTCACCGGCTGGCAGTCTTTCACCTTCACGGCCCGGAAATCGCTCTTGCAGAAGGTGTCAAAATCCACATGCTCGGTGGCAAAAGGCTCAATTTCCACTGCCGGCAGGGCGGCCTTGGCCTTTTCGGCATTGAATGCGTCGATCTCGGCCAGTTTCTTCTCCATATCCAGACGGGCAAAGAGGATCTCGCCTGCACCCACAGAGCCACCGACCTGCAGTTGTCCAAAGGCGGACAGGCTCTCCAGACCGCCGT
>JAFXBH010000208.1 GCA_017521875.1 Oscillospiraceae bacterium | reverse complement strand
ATTTCTTCTCCATCTTGAAAACAGAGTGTATTTACCGGTATAAACCAAAAACATTTAGAGAAGCTAACGATCTGATAGACAGGTATATTCACTTCTACAATCACGAGCGCATCCAGAATAAAACTGGAGTGGCGCCGCTAACGCTGCGCCACTCCGCATAAAACTTAATATTTCCTACTCAGGGGGCTTTTTGTACTGTCCGCACAAACTGGGGCAGTACACAATCGCCTTCCGGGGTTTTCATTAGCCCTTAAAGTATTTGACCGCTGCTTCAAACATACGGATATCGTAGTTCCCGGGTACATTCTTATACAGGCCTGCGCCAATACGCTCGCTATGACCCATTTTACCCAGCACTCTGCCATCGGGAGAAGTAATGCCCTCAATAGCAAACAGAGAACCGTTGGGGTTGTACAAAGAGTCCATAGAAGGCACGCCGTCCAAATCTACATACTGAGTCGCGATCTGGCCGTTCTTTGCCAATTCCAAAGCCAGTGCTTCAGGCCCGTAGAAGCGACCTTCGCCATGGGAAATAGGTACATTTACCACATCGCCTACCTGCATAAAACGCAGCCAGGGGGATTTATTGGATGCGATCCGGGTTCTGACGATCTTGGACTGGTGGCGGGAAATGGTGTTAAATGTCAATGTAGGACAAGTTTCGTCTGTATCGATAATCTTACCGTAAGGTACAAGACCCAACTTGATAAGCGCCTGGAAACCGTTACAGATACCGCACATCAGGCCGTCTCTGTCGTCCAGCAAACGGGTAACTTGTTCCTTAATGGCAGGATTGCGGAAGAATGCGGTAATGAACTTGGCAGAGCCATCCGGCTCATCACCACCAGAGAAACCACCGGGAATGAAAATCATCTGGCTTTCTGCAATCTTGGCCGCAACGCTCTCCACACTCTTTGCCACATCGTCAGCCGTCAAGTTGCGAATCACAGCAATCTCTGCTTCCGCACCGGCTGCCATCACTGCCCGGGCAGAATCGTACTCACAGTTGGTACCGGGGAAAACGGGGATCAGCACCTTGGGTTTGGCACACAAAACAGCAGGTGCTTTGGCGTTACCGTCAGTATAGGTAAATGTGGGAACGGACTTATCCTCGTCCTTGGTGCGTGTGGGATATACATCTTCCAAAACTGCTTCGTTCAGTTCAAGTAGTTCCGCGATGGATGCGCTGTCATTATCCAAAGTAATGGTGGCATCTGCGGTAGTCTCACCGATCTTCAGCACGCCGGGAATAGTCACATCCTCTGTCAGTTCTGCTACGATGAAACCGTAGAAATTATTGTACCAATTCTCACCCACACTACCGTTGGACTTAAATCCAACACCGTTACCGAAGGACATCTTCATTACGGCCTCAGCAAGACCGTTTTCCACCGCCCAAGCGGATTTCACCTTACCAGCCAGGTGTAACTTGTGGAACTGTTCCCACACTGCCTTCTGGCTATCAGCAGATTCGTCTGTGGGTCCAAAGACATACACGGGATTGCCTGCTGCCTTAAACTCAGGTGTCAGCACCTGTTCCTTTGCGATAGGTGCAATGGCAAAAGAGATCAGTGTGGGCGGCACATCCATATCCATGAAAGAGCCGGACATAGAGTCCTTACCGCCAATGGCGGCTGCCTGCAATTCCATCTGGGCATCAAATGCGCCCAGCAATGCTGCAAACGGCTTTCCCCAACGCTGAGGGTCAGTCTTCAATCTCTCAAAGAACTCCTGCAAGGTCAGGTAGGCTTTCTTGTAATCCGCACCGGCTGCCACCAATTTGGCAACAGATGTATACACGGCTGCACGGGCGCCGGTATAGGGATCTACGTTCATCATATCCGGATCCAATCCCCAAGCCATTACGCTGGCCTGAGAGGTCTCCTGACCGGGCAGCACAGGCAGTACCGCTGCCATGGCCTGGGCGGGAGTATTCTGATTCTTACCGCCAAAGGGCATCAGCACAGAACCGGCGCCAATACTGCCATCGAACCGTTCCACCAAACCTCTGCGGCTGGCAGTCTTCAAATCAGCAGCCATTTCCCGGAGAGAGCCGTACAGAGCATTGCTCAGCACAGACAGGTCTTTTTCTGTCACATTCACCTTGGTATGCTTGCTGGCACCGTTGGTATCCAGGAAACGGCGGGAGAGGTTGGCGATGGTCTGATCTTTCCACACCATAACCATTCTCTCTTCTTCTGTTACGACGGCAACGCGGTAGGCTTCTAAGTTTTCCTTCTGTGCAGCAGCGATGAAGGCGTCAGCATCCTTGGCATCCACTACAACAGCCATACGCTCCTGGGATTCGGAAATGGCAATTTCTGTGCCGTCCAGGCCGTCGTACTTCTTACGAACGGCATCCAGGTCAATCCGCAAGCCGGCAGCCAATTCACCAATAGCAACAGACACGCCACCTGCGCCAAAGTCATTACAACGCTTGATCAGACGGGTTACTTCACTGTTACGGAACAACCGCTGGATCTTCCGTTCCTCAGGGGCATTGCCCTTTTGCACTTCCGAAGCCATAGTTGTGAGGGATTTCATATTGTGGCTCTTGGAAGAACCGGTAGCGCCGCCGATACCGTCACGACCGGTACGGCCGCCCAGCAGCACAACTACATCCCCTGCTGCGGGACGCTCACGGCGCACATTATAGGCAGGTGCTGCGCCAACCACTGCGCCACATTCCAAGCGCTTAGCAGCATAACCGTCGTGGTCAATTTCTGCCACATGTCCGGTAGCCAGACCGATCTGATTGCCAGAAGAGGAATAACCGGCGGCCGCTGTCTGACAAATCTTACGCTGAGGCAATTTGCCGGGAATGGTTTCATTCAACGGCTT
>JAFXBH010000207.1 GCA_017521875.1 Oscillospiraceae bacterium | reverse complement strand
CGCCGCCTACCACCACTACCGTCTTGCCCCGGTAGAACATACCGTCGCAGTGGGCGCAGTAACTGACACCCATACCTGTAAGTTCTTCCTCGTCTTTTAGCCCCAGTTTCCGGGGCGTTGCCCCGGCGGCGTAGATCACCGTTTTGGTTTCTATCGTGCCGGTGCGGGTGTGGATCTTTTTGATCTCGCCGGTAAGTTCCAGGCTTTCCACCTGGGTCAGTATGGTCTCTGCTCCAAACCGCTCTGCGCCTTTGCGCATATCCTGCCCCAAAGTAAATCCGTCCACACCATTGGGAAAACCGGGGTAATTATCGATTTCTGTGGTCAGCGCCATCTGTCCGCCGGCTGCCAATTTCTCGATGACAACCACCCGAAGTCCCGCCCGGGCTGCATACAGCGCCGCCGTATAACCAGCAGGTCCGCCGCCGATAACCGCTACATCATAAAGATTCTTCATAATGAGACCTCCTTTTATACCTTGTATATTTATAGTATACCCCCCGGCGCTGTCTTTTTCTGTGATATTATCACCAATTGACAACACCCAAAGGAGAATGTATACTTTACTATATAAATGTAAGGAGGTGACCTTGTTGGAACTTAGGGATTTCTTTCCTTTTTGGGACAAACTGTCCCCAGAGCGGCAGGCGCAACTGCAGGATGTGACCCATCCTCACAAGGTCGCCGCCGGCACGGTATTGCACAACGGGCAGATGGACTGTTTGGGTCTGGTGCTGATCAAATCCGGTCAGTTGCGGGTATACACCCTCTCCCCGGAGGGACGGGAAGTGACCCTTTACCGACTGTTCGACCGGGATATCTGCCTTTTTTCCGCCGCCTGCGTAATGCCGGATGTGCAGTTTGATGTGGTGATCGAAACGGAGAAAGACTGCGATCTTTGGATCGTACCTTCCTGCCTTTTTAAAGACTTGATGCAGGAATCTGCCCCAGTTGCCAACTATGCAAATTCTCTGATCTCCAGCCGGTTCTCCGAAGTGATGTGGCTGATGGAGCAGGTTATGTGGCGCAGTTTTGACAAGCGGCTGGCTGCTTTTTTGCTGGAAGAAAGTAATTTGGAAAATTCCGTCAGTTTAAAGATCACCCACGAGCGCATCGCCAACCACATGGGCACTGCCCGGGAGGTGGTCACCCGGATGCTCCGGTATTTCCAAAGCGAAGGGATGGTCTCCCTCACCCGTGGCACTGTGGAACTGACCGACATCAAAAAACTGCAAGCATTGCAAGATGCATAAAACCCCAATTCACTTTGTGTTCTTAGGGCAGAAACAAAAACCTGACAGGTCGAAATGACTTGCCAGGTTTTTCATAGTGTACACATTATACTAACCGCTGCTTTTTTCAAACAATTCAGCATTCCAATATCCCTCTCCATCCCATACCCACCCAGGAAACCTTGGCATCATAGCATCATACAACTCATATTCCAGAGCAACTACCAATTCGTCCACAGTCGGTTTGCCACCGGGGAACAAGTCTGCCAACATAAAAGAATGGGGTTGGGTAGTGTCGGCAATAATATTCTGAAGCGCCTGTTCGATCTGCTGCCGCATTACTGCCGGTTCTACGCCATTGGTATTGGCAATGCGTTCAATAATCTGATCTGCTGTTAATCCTGCCATAAAAATCACTCCAAATCTATGTTTATCGTATTAAGAATGCGATAATTATAACGCTATAAATGTGTGTATGTCAAATAAAATGTCGACTAAACTAATGGTAATACAATTAGTTGGG
>JAFXBH010000206.1 GCA_017521875.1 Oscillospiraceae bacterium | reverse complement strand
CGGTCTTCATTTTCGCCGGCAATCTGAGTTCGTACATTTTCTGCACAGGTGGGGTGCATATAGTGGGCTACACCGTCAATCAACTTCCAGCAACCGCCGGTTATCTGTCCGCCGCACTCCGGGCAGATGCCCATCTTTGTTGCACCATATTGATCAAGCAGAGGTATAAACCAATCCAAAAATTCCGTGATTTTTTTCATTGTGCCGGGATTGTCCTGAAAGATCACAACAAGGTTTTTTGCAGAAAAAATCAGACGGTTAACACGGTAGGTGCTTCGAAGGTCAATCTTATCAAGTACCGCATCAAAAGCGCCTCTTTGGGCATTATCGACAAGCATCGTTGAAAAAGCAATCTGCTTCCAGCCTGCTCCTTCGGACAGGGTTGCAGCATATCCGCGGAGGCTGCCATAGGCTACTCCCTTGGACACCTGCATACCGTTTTCAGCCGCCAGTTTTTTCAATCCGGAACCAATCATAATTTATACCTCTCTTTCTATTTAATGGATACAGTCATTGTAACAGAAAAACGTACAAAAATCAACAGAATGCAGTATTTATTCTTGCTCTTTTGGCCTTTTATAGCGACCCTGAGGGCCCCATTCCGGCAAGGGCAGGCGCTGCATTGCGCCGAAGATCCGTTCCTTTAAGTCCGGATAGGTAGCGCTTAGGTCGTAGACCAGTTGCTTGATCTCCTCCCGCTTGGTATTCTTATCTACCGGGCAGCGGTTTGTCAGCACAGGATAGCCGTTTCGAGTCACAAAACTATCTACCGTGCGCTCGTGGATGTAGAGCATAGGACGAATCTGAATGATACCCGTTCTATCCAAGTCCGTTACCGGCTGGAAACAACTGATCCGGCCTTCATAGATCAGGCTCATTACAAAAGTCTCCACCGCATCATCGTAATGGTGGCCCAGCGCCAACTTATTCAGTCCCAAATCCAGCAGCGCTTGATTCAGTGCGCCGCGACGCATTTTAGAACACATAGAGCAAGGATTCTTCTCTTTCCGGTGATCGAAAATAATTGGTCCAATCTCTGTTTTGATCAAATGGAACGGGACATCCAGATCGGCGCACAGTTGTTCTATGGGAGAAAAATCCATACCCAATCCCATGTCGATTGTGATTGCCTCAACGGTAAAGGGTTTGTGATTGTATTTCCGCAGTTCGGCAAGCAAGACCAGCAGCGCCACAGAATCCTTGCCGCCGGACACGCCCACGCCAATCCTGTCACCGGGTTGTATCATATTGTAGTCTTCCACGCATCGGCGCATCAGACCCACCATTTTCTGCATATTTCTTCCTCCAAGAGCAAAAATAGGATATTAGAATACGGGAGTATTCGAGAGATTTTAAGAGAATTTAAGAGTTTATATGGTGTTCTATAAAAATATTTTAAAAATCGGTTGACAATTCCATTTGGTTATGGTTTAATAATCAAGCGTTTTGCAGTCATTGTACTGCCTATATATGATTTTGTCAAAATAATTTACCTAATTGGAGGAACGCATAATGTCCACTACTTTAGCAAAACTGGAAACTGTTGAGCGCAAGTGGTATGTTATCGATGCTGCCGGTAAGCCCCTGGGCCGTACCGCTGTTATCGCTGCTAACATCCTGCGTG
>JAFXBH010000205.1 GCA_017521875.1 Oscillospiraceae bacterium | reverse complement strand
GTGTTTCGCAAAGAATTATAATCATCTGCCATAGATCAACCTTCTCTCTGTAATATGTCTTTCCAATATCGCCGGGGCGGTTTTTTATTTTTTATCGCTGGGGGTGTCGGGGGTGGGGGGGATGATTGGCTCGGCAACGCGCAGGTTGCTGTTCGGATGGTCAGGGGCAAGCGGCAGGCCCGATTCTGTAGTTTTCAAATTCAGGAGATCATATTGCAGCACATTTGCCTGTGCGGTGCGTTGCAAAGGCTGAGCCTCATCCGTGGCGGCGGCTTCTACCCGGGCCAGCTCCCGGTCAGTAATTAAATTAACCGTTTCTTTACCGTAGTCATCCAGACGACGGTATTTTTTAAGTAAAGAAACCTCGTCCAACAATAGTTTAAACTCGTCAAGATTTTCAGAATCAGCAGATGATAAGTCTATTTGAATATCGTCAACAAGAGTAAATATCTCTGAAACAGTAATCCCTAAACCTTGTGCCAGCTGCATAATCTTGGGCAATGTAGGAACAATGGGCAATTTTGTTTTGGGATTAAAGCCACGCTCCAGCATTGAAATATATCCGTTTGATAAACCGCACATAAGAGCAAATTGCCTTTGAGATAAATCATGTTCTGTGCGGTAATTCTCAATCAGTTCTCCTAATGTCATTTTATCATTGGATGTAGGGGACGCGGTATCGATACGATACCGATTCTCAACATCAGATTTTCCGTGCAAATAATCCATATCAACATTAAAGAAATCTCCGATTGCCTCTAAAGTCTCAAGACCAGGCTCTCTCTCTCCGCGTTCATACATATTGACACTGCTTTTGGATATACCAAGAAATTTGGCAAGGTCGGATTGTGAAAGACCTCTGGATGTTCGCAGAAGCCTAAGTCGTTCATTAAATTTAGGCATAACATCACCTCCTTGTATTAGTCAATATATTGTACACAAAAAGTGCACAATAGTCAATTGATAATTGTGCACAAAAAGTGAAAGTACGTTTTGTGCACAAATTAGAAAGAATAATGGTTGACAAACGAGCACAAATAGTGTATTTTATAGATAGAGCACATTATGTGCACGAATACAGGAGGTGGAAAGGGTGGATATCGGGTATGCGAGATATAGAAGTCCTGAGGAGGTTATAAAGCGTGCGAGAGAGTGGGAAAGCACAGCAGAGCGTAGTGTAAATATTAACAGCGTCCAGGTAGAACGGGTAATTTGCGTAAAAACTACGGAAGGGACCGGTACTGAGACCGACCCCTTCCGGGTGAGTAAAAGATTTTTTACTTTTGCCGGTGCATACATAGGCATGCTGGGAAGGGAAGATGAATCTTTTGCAAATCCCAACGAGAGTTGGGAAGAATTGGAAAAGAGATACCGCAACAATTTTTCTGGATTACTTACTCCCTTTATAGAACCGTGATGCGGATTGGATAACAGGCTCGGAAATGATGATGTTTATTAAAGTGGATATAAACAGTTTCATTTCGAGATATGCGTTACTGTCGTTGGTGTTTTCGTAGTGGGTTTCGTTGTTGCCGATCCACTTTGCACCATTTGCAAGAGTTTTAATACTTTCGTTTTTGATTCCAGTAATAACATCAGCAAGTCTCTTGCTTTGAATTGCTTTTGTTTGCTCTGGTGCGACGGAGCAGCAGTAGTCAATTACCAAAAATTCAAGAGCCTTCCGATATGCGGGGCCACAAACCTCATATAAGCCCAACGCCTCGGTAGTTTCTGCCTGATGGTATATCTCCACAAACTTGGCAGAGAGTGCAGAGATGGCATCAGGGAACTGCATCGGGGTATTTCGACGGGGTGTAAAAATCGGGGAAGAATCTTCCCAATAATGGTTATGGCTATCGGAGAACAGCCGAGACCTGCGAAGAAAGACCTCATGGCAGGAGTTGCAGTAATAGAGAGAGTGCAAGGCATCGTGGGGTCTGTCAAAAACGGCTGGATTATCATTGGAGTAATACAGATGGATAATGCTGTTGGCACAGTTTTCGGAGCGGCAGACGGGACATATCCGTGGTTTTTCAATTGGCATAGTAATGGCGACATCAGGATTCTCAAGGTTGATTGCAGAAATGGGTTCTTTCATAACATTCACCTCCTTTCGGGATTATTTTAGCAAAACCGGCAGGAGAGTGCAACCACAATACAGAAAGGAGGAAGAATATGGAAGCGGGTGCGATTATCCGAGAACTGCGCGGAACAAAGAGTCTTTCTACGATGGCAAATGAGATTGGTATTACCAAATCCTCACTTGCAATGTATGAGAGAGGGGAAAGAACGCCAAGCGATGAGAAAAAGATTATGATCGCGAGGTACTTTGGTCTGTCGGTTCAGGATATTTTTTTTAACAATAAAGAGCACGAATAGTACTCGATTACTAAAAAGGAGGTGAAAAGGGTGGTATTAGTAATGAACCTGGGAATTATGGCAGGGTGGACAATCTTTTACATACCAAAAGCAATCTATGAAGCCATTGTTTGCAAGGAACGATGGAAAGCGGGGTTATCGATGATTACTTGGCTTGCCTGCATAGGAATACAAGGGATTTGTCTGAGCATGGTGCTTTTGATTGAGAAGTACGGATAGACAGAAGGAGGAGTGAATAAAAATGAAGTTCTGTATGCATTCTTCCGTTAAGAATCAGCAGAGAACCAATGAGGGCGTGTAAGACAACCACTACCAAATCTTTACATAGGAGATAGTTGGAATGACATTGCAAGATATTCAAAAAATGGACAAGGCGTTTCTTACACCGGACGATGTGAGTTGCGTTCTTGGATCCAATCCGCAGACCGTGAGGGTTACGGCGCGCCAACGCCCTGACCTGATAGGTTTTGAGTTTACATTTGTAGGCAACCGTATGAAAATCCCAAGAATACCGTTTTTGCGGTTTATGGGTGTAAATGTATAGGAGGAAAACAATATGTTAAAGGCAAAAATTTGCAAAGGTGAAGCATCGGTGATTGAGGCGTCCGGCTCTGTAACGGAATTGATGGCAGATGTGGCGGTACTGGTGAGTGGCATCTACAACCAGTTCCTTGCCGCAAGCCCGGACACGGCGGCAATGTTCCGCACAGGCATTACCAATCTCGTCAAGGATGAGAACGGCCCGATGTGGCGGCCGGTGGACGGTCAAAAGGGAATTATCTTCCCCAAGAACAATTAAGGAGGAACCAAAATGGAGAATGAGGCAACAATCAGACTTCCTGCGGAGTGGGAAGGAATCGTGAACAATGTGGAGCGGCACAATGCCCGCTGCCGGTTTGAGGAAAAACTGGCAAAGCGGAAACTGCAGAAGCAGATCAACAAGGCGCTGTTCTACGCTATGGGCGCAGCACTGGCAATGGCGTTGGAAGGTGCCGGTCTGCTCGCACTACAGGTGGCGGTACCTGCGGCTGTGGTATTGGTATGTCTGGCCTGCTTCGTGGCGGGACAGATCATCGAAAAACGGAAGGTGTCTTATGGTAGATAAATTTCGTAATCTAACCGAGGAAGAAATCAAAATCTGCGAAGAAAACGGAATTTCCGCTGAAGGCAAAACAGTTGTTTTGAACAATGACAGAGGTCTTTGGCTCTTACACCATAAAACGCGCGACATTCTACATATTGATTTTGGAGAAAAAAGGACGCAAAAAAAGGCGGTGCCATAACCGCGCAAGGCTAGGCACCGCTCTACACACAACACAACCTACAGGAGGCTGCAAAGATATTTTATCACAGTCTCCTGTTTAGCGCAACTATAATTTTTAGGAGGCTATTATGGACGTATTTGAAAAAATTGAGGCTCTGCAGAAGGGCATTGAAAACACTGCCCCGTGGATGGTAGGAGAGCAACTAAAGGACATTTGCCGGCGGGAGCCGGGATGCGCCGAGCTGGTGGAGAAGGATCTTGATGTAAAGGGTATGGGCTTTGCGGACTGCGAAAAGCAGATCAAGGCCTGGGCCGATAAGAACAAAAAGGGGAACTGCTGCTGCGTTCCTCCCAATGTGGCGGAGGGCATTATCCGCAAGTTTTACGGCCTGCCGGAGGCAGGAGAGAAGAAGGAAGCACCTGCCAGCGGCAAGGTTTTGGACCTATCTGCGTTCCTGTGAGGTGGCGGGGATGGAACTTAGAAAACTACTACCGGATGCACCGCAGATGGGCGCCAAGGCGTTGGATGCGTGGCTCCGGGAGAACGGCGGCCGGGGACGGGAGGTTATGCGGTATCGAAAATTGTCGTTCAAAGACCCGCTATCCGGAGAGCGCATTTACTATGCCCAGTGCCATTGTACGGTATGCCACCAGGAAATGGAGACGAATATCTATATTGGTGGCGGCGGTTATCCAAAATTTGAGAATTTTACAGGCGTGGTTAGTAACGGCGACAGTACCTATTGTCCATACTGCGGCGCACGGGTGGAGGCGGCATATTATGACCGGCTCAGAAGACACCCCATTACAAGCACAAGGTATCCGTGGGAAATCGTGAAGAAGGATGGTTGTGTTTTCTTCATCTGTTGGGCCGCGATTCACGAGATAGGCCACGACTATGACAGCATAACAGTAGAAAAACGCAATGCATATGTGCTGGACAGTGAGGGAAAGTGGCACCGCTTTACGGCTATGGAGCGCAGCGGATGGAGTGCCATGTCCAAGATGGAATATATAGGTACTTGGTACGAAAGAAAAAAGTTTGATGTGACAGACGGAAACCCCGGCTTGATACTGCCGGTTACTACTAATTTTGAGGGGACGCCTCTTGAAAATGCAAAGTTGGAGAAGTTGTTGGCACTGAATATGGGCACTGAGTTTCTTTTGTATGCAAGAGTTTATATGCGCCACAAAACTGTAGAAAACATTACAATGCACAGTCCACACCTGATGGCAGCGCTCCTTTGGTGGGCGAAAGGTGTTACCGGGTTGGATTGGATCAATTGGAAGGCCAAGAAGCCTCACGAAATGATGCGGATCACCAAGCCAGAGT
>JAFXBH010000204.1 GCA_017521875.1 Oscillospiraceae bacterium | reverse complement strand
AAAGTCTTGCCCTCGGCCACGATTTTACCAATGTTCAGTTCAAACTCCGCAAACCTGGTCTGCCGGTCCAGGGTACTCTTACACTGCTCCAGGACGTGGTTGATCAGGTAAATGCGCTCTTTCTTGTCGGTGGTCTTTCCCAGCAGGTACTCCATCAGCAGCGCTTCGTTACAGGTGGATGCCACCTCCGCCACAAAGATCTTATACTGGGCATCAATGGGGTTTTGGTTCTTGTTGGACAAGTAGGAATGGATAGCGTGACCCATTTCGTGGGCTAAGGTAAACTGGCTGTCCAATGTGCCGGAATAGTTCAGCAGCACAAAAGGATGGACTTCTGCGCCAGCGGAATAGGCGCCACTGCGTTTGCCTTCATTTTGGTACACATCAATCCATCGATTTTCGAAACCCTCTTTGAGAATGCTGCGGTACTCCTCTCCCAAAGGCGCAAGGGATTCATACACCGTCTGCTTGGCTTCGGCAAAAGGAATCTCCTTATCCACATCTGCAACCAACGGGGTATACACATCGTAAAAATGGAGAGAATCCAACCCGAGGATCTTCTTCCGCAAACGGACATACCGGTGCATCTTATCCATATGCTTGTGGACAGATGCAATCAGGTTCAGGTATACGGAGGTAGGTACATTGGTACTGTCCAGAGACGCATCGAAGGCAGTTTCATAATGTCGGGCTTCGGCAAAGAATTTCAGTTGCTTATTCTGTGCATTCAGCAGCGCTGCGGCAGTGTTTTTGAAGTCGGCAAACCCCTTATACAGGCTTTCATATGCATTTTTCCGCAGCACCCGGTCCTGACCCATTTGCAGGGATACAAATGTTCCCTGATTGACTGTATGGGGTTCTCCCCGGGAATCCATTGCGTCGGCAAACTTCAAGTCAGCGTCGGCAAACATACCGTAGATGGTATCCGGGGCTTGAGACAGTTCTCCTGCTGCGGCCAGAAGTTTTTCCTCTGCAGGAGACAAAATGTGGGCCTTTTTCCGCCGCAAATTGGTCAGATATCGACGATACCGTTCCAATTCCGGGCAGGATGTATAGAAATTCTCAAGCGTTTCGTCGGAAATGGCCATCATCTCCGGGGTATCAAAACTGGTTGCCGCTCCCATGTCCACAATAACACTCATAAATTTACCGGTCATGGCCTGATAGGTGGTGTTTCGGGTATCTTCGTCGCTCTTGCGCATACAGTAGTTGGCCAGGCGGGATGCCTTCACATCGACCATCTCCATGGCGTAGAGATAATCATAAAGGGTTCTTCCGCTTTGGGCAAGTTTGCCGGCATAACTTGCCAGCAATTCCTGATTCTGGGCCAACGTGGCAAGTTCTGCTTCCCAAGCGGCATCATTTCTATATAGGTCTTCCGTTGCCCAAGTATCCTCTATGGGAATCTCAGCCCGGTTTTCATATCGTTCCATTGTTTTGCCTCCTATACTTCGTAGTTTTATTATACCATACCCGGCAAAAATTGCAAACCACCCTTGTAAATAATTTGAAAATATGGTAGAATTCCTGTCGGTGATTGAAAATGAACAAACAACTCAAAGGCAGCATTGCTATTGTATTTGCCACGATTATTTGGGGCTCTACCTTTGTGGCCCAGAGTATGGGTATGGATCATATTGGCCCTTTTACTTTTCAGGCCGCCCGGTGTTTGCTGGGTATGGTGATTCTGCTCCCCATTATTGCCATTGCAGATAAATTTACCAACGCCGGGGACGGAAAGAATTTCTTTACCCGCTGGTGGGATAAAAAACTATGGATCGCCGGTCTGTTATGCGGCACGCCCCTGTTCATTGCAGCCAATCTGCAGCAGATGGGCATCGTGGATACCGATGCGGGAAAATCTGCGTTTCTGACTGCAATGTACATTGTTTTCGTGCCGATTTTAGGACTGTTCCGGGGCATCAAACCTTCCAAATGGATCCCTGTCAGCGTGGTGCTGGCTGTGGCCGGTCTGTATTGTCTCAGTTGCGTAGGTGTAACCACAATCGCCAAGGGCGACCTGCTTTTGCTGGGCTGTGCGCTGGCCTTTGCTGTGCAGATCCTGTGTGTGGATATCTTTGCCAATCAGGTGGACTGCCTGCGGCTGAACTGTATCAACTGCCTGGTATGTTCTTCTCTGTCCTGGATCGTTGTGGCTTTTACGGAAACCCCCACCTGGGCCGGAATGTGGGAATGTTCCGGCGCTATCGCCTATGCCGGTTTCCTGTCTATGGGCATCGCCTACTCCCTGCAGATCATTGGACAGAAGGATCTCCACCCTGCTACCGCATCGCTACTGATGAGTCTGGAGTCTGTATTTGCAGTTCTCTCCGGTTGGCTGGTACTGAAAGAGCGTATGACTGTTTGGGAGACACTGGGTTGCGTACTGGTATTCGTTGCAGTCATTCTCTCCCAACTGCCAGATAAAAAAACAAATAAAAAGCAGACGCCCTGTGGATAGGATTCCATAGGGCGTCATTTTTATGATTTATTGCGAAATAATGTTTCTGGCTACATGGACGCCACTGGCAGATGCGTGGGACAAACTGTGGGTGATGCCACTGCCGTCACCAATGATGTACAGACCCTTATAGCAACTCTCCAGATGCTCGTCAACTGCAACTTCCATATTGTAGAATTTCACTTCTACACCGTAAAGCAGGGTGTCGTCATTAGCAGTGCCGGGAGCGATCTTATCCAAGGCATAGACCATTTCGATAATACCGTCAAGAATTCGCTTGGGAAGCACCAAGCTCAAGTCGCCTGCAGTGGCATTCAAAGTGGGGGTCATAAAGGAATCGGTCATCCGGTGAGGCGTAGATCTGCGACCCCGGATCAGGTCACCAAACCGTTGGGCAATTACACCGCCGCCCAACATATTGCTAAGCCGGGCAATGGATTCGCCGTAGCCGTTACTGTCCTTAAAGGGTTCGGAGAAATGCTTGGAAACAAGCAGGGCGAAATTGGTATTCTCCGTCTGCTTTTTGGGATCTTCATAACTGTAGCCGTTGACAGTCACAATGCCGTTGGTGTTTTCGTTGACCACTGCGCCTCTGGGATTCATACAGAAGGTTCGCACCAGGTCACCGTATTTCTGTGTGCGGTACAGAATCTTACTTTCATACAGTTCGTCGGTCAGGTGGGAAAATACCTCTGCAGGCAACTCCACACGAACACCAAGATCCACGCGGTTGGATTTGGTCTCAATGTTTAACTTCTTACAGACCTCTTCCATCCACTTACTGCCGCTGCGGCCTACAGAGATAATACACTTTTCGCAAGTGTATTTCTGATTGGCACAGCAAATTTCGTAACCGCCATCAATGATGGACACAGATTCCACAGGGGTGTCAAAGAAGAATTCAACCTTGTCTTTCAAATCGTTATAAAGGTTTTCCAGCACCACATAGTTGATATCCGTTCCCAAATGGCGAACGGAGGCATCCAACAAATGCAGGCCGTTCTGAATGCACAGTTTCTTAAACTTAGAGCCGGCAGTGGAGTATAGTTTTGTACCTTCCCCACCATAGCGCATATTGATCTCATCCACATAGTGCATCAGGTCCAGCGCCTGTTTCTTTCCAATGTACTCGTGCAATGTGCCGCCAAAATCGTTGGTAATATTATATTTGCCGTCAGAAAATGCGCCCGCGCCGCCAAAACCGTTCATAATGGAACAACATTTGCAGTTAATGCAGGACTTGATTTTCTCACCGTCGATGGGACAATGCCGCTGGCTCAGGCGATGACCTGCTTCAAATACTGCCACCTTTATATTGGGATTTAACTTGGTCAGTTCGTAAGCGGAAAAAATACCGCCGGGGCCTGCGCCAATCACAATTACATCATAATTCATAATAAACCTCCATGGTGATATGCTTTATCATAGCATTTCACGGGGAATTTTTCAATATTTTTACCCGAAAAGAATCGGCAGAAATCTCTGCCGATTCTTTCAATGCTTGTCAGCAGCGATGATTCGTTTCATTGCCTCGATACCCACACGGATCGCACCGGAGGTATCCTCCGTCATAGGCATAGACAGGCCGGCCTTTTCCCGCTCCTGATTCCACACTGCGTGGAAACAACTGCCGCAGCGAACACCCAGGGCTGCCGCTACCACAAAGAGCGCTGCAGATTCCATTTCGCTGGCTTTGACACCCAGTCGTTTCCAACTTTCCCACTTTTGCAGCAGTTCGTAGGACACAGGGCTCTTCTCAGGGGCGTGCTGGCCATAGAAGGAATCTTTGCACTGAACCACGCCTACATGGGTACGATAACCCAAATCCTCACTGGCCTCTTTCAGAGCAGCAGTCAGGTTAAAATCCGCAACTGCCGGGAACTCCAAAGGTGCATACTCCAGAGATGTGTGTTCAAATCGTACGGCGCCGCTGGCCACCACCACATCACCGGGAAGCACATCCATAGCAATGCCGCCGCATGTACCAATGCGGATAAAGGTATCTGCGCCGATGGCTGCCAATTCTTCCATAGCGATGGAGGCCGACGGACCTCCGATACCGGTAGAACATACAGAGACCTTTTCTCCCAGCAGTGTACCGGTATAGATATTATACTCCCGATTCATACCAATATGGACAGGATTGTCAAAATGGGCGGCAATGGCCTCGCATCTGCCCGGATCACCGGGTAAAAAACAGTATTTTCCCACATCTCCCTCTTTGCAGCGGATATGGAACTGCATACCGATGTCTTGCATAAAAACACCTCCTAGAATGTATCAAACAGATTCACTTGGCTGGTTTCCGGCAGATCACCGAATGCACCTGCCTCTTTCAGCATTTGAATATGGGTTTTGGACACCTTGGGACAGGCTGCAGCAACCTCCTCGATGGACAGGAAAGTTCTTCCCTCTCTGCCGTTCATCAAATCCCAGGCCGCAGTTTCACCCAAGCCATTGACTGCCACAAAGGGCGGCAGCAGTTTGCCGTCTTTGATCAGGAATTTGGTGGCATGACTTTCATACAGGCTGATGGGAGCGAATTCAAATCCCCGGAGATAGAATTCGTATGCCACCTCCAGCGTGGTCAGCAGATCTTCATCCTTGGCGGTGGCATCCTCATTGGATTCGATGGCCTTGATATTGGCCTCAACCACATCCTTACCTCCGGTCATCATCACCGCGTCAAAACCACCCTTTTGGCTACGGCGGTAGAAATAAGCCGCATAGAACGCCAGGGGGTGATTCACCTTAAACCAGGCGATGCGGAAAGCCATCATAACATAGGCCACCGCGTGGGCCTTGGGGAACAGATACTTGATCTTCTTACAGGATCCAATGTACCAATCCGGCACGCCAGCAGCACGCATTTCTTCCTCCGCCCCATCCGGCAGTCCTCTGCCCTTTCGGACAGATTCCATAATCTTAAATGCCCGTTTTTCCGGGAGACCGCAAGAGATCAGGTAGAGCATAATGTCATCTCGACAGCCGATAGTCTGGTCGACACGAGCCGTTCCGGAGACGATCAGATCTTTGGCGTTACCCAGCCACACATCTGTACCGTGGGTATAGCCGGAAATCCGCACAAGGAAGTCAAACATAGTGGGTTTGGTATCCAACAACACCCCTCGGGTGAATCGAGTGTTGAATTCCGGTACGGCTACCGCACCTGTGGGACCCAGAATGGGATCATTTTCATATCCCAATATCTTGGACGATGTGAACAGGGACATGGTGTCCTTATCGTCCAGGGGAATGGTTTTGGCATCCACGCCGGTCATATCCTCCATCATACGGATCATCGTGGGGTCATCGTGACCCAGCATATCCAGTTTCAGCAGGTTTTCTTCCATTGCGTGGTATTCAAAATGGGTGGTAATTTGCTCCGCGGTAGGGTCGTCTGCCGGATGTTGTACCGGGCAGAAATCCCATATTTCATTCTCCTGCGGAATTACCACCAGACCACCGGGGTGCTGACCGGTAGTACGGCGTACGCCTACGCAGCCGGCAGCAAGCCGATTGACTTCGGATGCGCTTTTCACCTGTCCCCGCTCGGACAGGTATTTTTTTACATAGCCGAAAGCGGTCTTTTCCGCCACCGTACCCACAGTACCTGCCCGGAAAACATGGGATTTCCCGAACATTTCCGTACAATATGCGTGGGCATTGGCCTGGTATTCACCGGAGAAATTCAGGTCAATATCCGGTACTTTATCGCCACCAAATCCAAGGAATGTTTCGAAAGGAATGTTGAAGCCCTCCTTGGCATAGGGCGTACCGCACTTGGGACACAGCGCATCAGGAAGGTCAGCGCCGCATTCAAAGCCTTTGGGTACATCGAAGGTAGTATACTTACATTCCGGATTGGGGCAGCGGTAGTGAGGCGGGAAGGAGTTTACTTCCGTAATGCCGGACATAAACGCCACGATGGACGAGCCCACAGATCCACGGGAGCCAACCAGGTAGCCGTTTTCCAAAGAGTTCTGCACCAATTTCTGTGCCGACATATAGATCACATCGTAGTGGCAGGAAATGATGTCATTGAGTTCCGTTTCCACACGCTTGGTAATCAGTTCCGGAGGGTTGTCCCCATAGAGCCGGTGCATCTTACCGTAGACCAAGGCCTTCAGGTCTTCCACCGAATTTTCAATCTTGGGGGCAAACAGGTTCTTAGGTACAGGCCGTACCGTATCGCACATATCCGCAATCAGGTTAGGGTTCGTGACCACCACTTCGTAGGCCTTTTCCTCGCCCAAATAAGCAAACTCCCGGAGCATTTCTTCCGTGGTACGGAAGTACAGGGGGTTGGGTCTGTCGCAGTCATCAAAACCCTTGGTAGCCAACAAAATATGGCGGAAAATCTCGTCTTCAGGATTCAGGAAGTGAACATCGCCGGTAGCAACTACCGGTTTGCCCAGCAGTTCACCCAAACGGACAATGGTGCGGTTAAATTGCCGCAGTTCTTCCTGATCTTTGACAATACCCCGTTCCAGCATAAATGCGTTGTTGCTGATGGGCTGAATTTCCAAAAAGTCGTAGAAAGAGGCGATACGCTTCAGCTCGTCCTCACTCTTTCCGTCAATCACTGCCTGGAACAATTCGCCCGCTTCACAGGCCGAGCCAATGATCAGACCCTCCCGCAGGCGGATAATCTCCGATTTTGGCATACGGGGTTGGCGTTTGAAATACTCCAGATTGGATAGACTGACCAACTGGTACAGGTTCCGCAGGCCCATCTGATTCTTGGCAAATAAAATGATATGCCGGGCGTGGCGGTTGCCGATCTGGGTCTTGGAACGGAGACCCTCCATAGCCGCATTGATCTGCTGCAAGGAATGGACTCCCATTTCCTGCAATTTCTTCATTAAATTGGCCATAATCAGGCCGCAGGTCACAGAATCGTCTGCAGCCCGGTGATGATTAAATTCCGGCAGACTCAGGGCATTTGCCACCACATCCAACTTAAATTTATTTAGGTGTTGCAAAAGATTTTGGGACAGCACCAGGGTATCTGCAGAGGTGAAATTATAAGGATATCCCAAGCGTTCGCAGGCGGCGCGGATAAATCCTGTATCAAAATCTGCATTATGGGCCACCAGTACCCGGTCTCCCACAAATTCCAAAAATTGGGGGAAAATATCTTTCAATTTTGGTGCGCCGCGGAGCATACTGTCGGTAATACCTGTCAGGTCTACCGTCTCCTTGGAGAGTTTCATTTCCGGATCCACAAAAGTTTGGAAACGGTCAATTTCCTGACCATTCTGCATCAAAACAGCGCCAATCTCAATGATCTTATCCTGTCGGGAGGACAGGCCGGTAGTCTCTAAATCAAAGGCCACATAGGCTTCGTCAAAAGACATATCCCTGCTACCATGAACTACAATACGATCATCTACATCGTTTACATAATATCCTTCACAGCCATAGAGAATCTTGATTTTCTGATCGGTTCCTGCAACGATGGGAGGCTTTTTCCAATCCTCCACTGTATGGAAGGCATCGGTAAAGGATTGGCAACAACCGTGATCGGTAATAGCAATGGCCTTATGTCCCCAGGCGGCTGCCTGCCGAATGGCGGCATCCGTATTGGTTAGGGCGTCCATATTGGACATTGCCGTATGCAAATGCAATTCTACTCGCTTCTCCCCCGCCGCCAAGTCCTTTCTGCTTTCCATCGCACCGGGCATAATGGCGTTGGGTTTCAGAATCATTTCATTATCAAATTGGTTGATCTGCAACCGTCCCTGGACTTTCAGCACAGAACCCACCTTGACCTTCTCCAGAATCGGCTTGGCTTCGCTGTTCTCCATAAAACGGTTCACACGAACAGAGCCGTGATGGTCGGTCATATCAAAATTAATGACCCAGGCGTTCCGTTTCTTCAGTTCTCGATGCTCTACACTGAACACACGGCCTTCCACCACCACGCTACCCATATCCAGATTCAGTTCCTGCATGGAAACAGGTTTTGCCTTAAAGGGTTTGCCGAAGATGGCAGGATTGTCCTGTTCTTGGGACTTTTTCTCAGATATCTGAACCTTGGGAAGTTCTGTCAGCATACTGTCGCGCATTTGCTCCATAGCCTGGAACAGCGCCTCTCCTTCCAGTTTCTGTCCGCCGTGGACAACAACAGAAACCTGGGTATCAAACCGGTCTTGCAGATCTTGTATAACGCTGGGAATCACTTCCTGCAATACATCTTTACCGTTGGCTCTCAACCGGATATGCAGAGTATGTTCTTCCCATTCCCACTGGGCGCCGGCCAAAATACCCCGACACATAGAATTCCGGGATGTAAACAGATCCAGCAATTCCTGGGGTTCTATTTTAGCAAGTTGATCTGCCGGGTAGTTGGCAATCATTCGCAAGTGATCCAACCCATAAATCAGAGCGATCCCCTTTTGAATTTCGTCCAAATCCTTTGTGGGAAGATAGGTTTTCATATAGACCGTCACAACCACAGACCGGGTTACCGGATTAATATCCGCAGCAACAATGGCCGCCTGAGAAACGGCCTCTTGCAAGGCTTCAGGCGGCACATAGTCCGGAAACATATTCAGCAACGGTATTTGCTTATTCATAGTATCCTCTTACAAACTTTCAATTCTCTCTAACAGTGCCGGCAGCAGTTCTTCATAAGGCAATTTGCAAATCTGTTGTCCCTTTTCGAACAGAAGCCCACAGCCATCGCCGCCGGCAATTCCGATATCCGCTTCCCGGGCCTCTCCCGGGCCATTTACCACGCAGCCCATGACCGCCACAGTAATGGGTTTTGGGCAATCTTTCAATGCTGCATCAACCTGATTAACCAAGCCAATCAGGTCGATTTGCGTACGGCCGCAGGTGGGACAGGAAATGATATTCACGCCCTCTTTCCGCAGGCCGGCAGCCTTTAAAATGTCCTTGGCTGCGTATACCTCCTCCACCGGATCGTCGGTCAGGCTGACGCGAATGGTATCGCCGATGCCGTCCAGAAGCAACGCGCCAATACCCATTGCCGATTTCATAAGGCCCATACGCACCGGGCCGGTCTCTGTCACACCGATATGAATGGGGTAATCACATTTGCTGCGGAACAATCGTGCTGCTTCTACCATGGTCGGCACATTGGAAGATTTCATAGACACGCAGGTGTCATAGAAACCATACTTTTCCAGCAATTCCAAGTGCTGAAAGGCGCTTTCTACCAGCGCTTCTGCGGTGGGGTGACCATATTTCTCCAGCAGTTTCTTATCCAGACTGCCACCATTGACGCCGATGCGAATAGGGATATTTTTTTCCTTACAGGCAGCAACTACCGCCTGGACATTGGCTTCCCCACCGATGTTGCCGGGGTTGATGCGAATTTTAGACGCACCACCCTCCGCCGCCAGCAGAGCAAGTTTATAGTCAAAATGGATATCTGCCACCAAAGGCAGGGGCGATGCCTGACAGATCTGACCAAAAGCGGCCGCTGCATTCTTATCCGGAACTGCCAGTCGGGCAATTTGACATCCTGCTGCGGCAAGTTTCCGTAATTGGGCCAAAGACCCCTCCACATCGGTGGTTTTGGTATTGAGCATAGACTGAATGACCACCGGAGCGCCACCGCCAATGGGAATACCGCCGACCTTGATCTGTCTAACCATAAAAGTTACCTCTTAAAAATCATAAATACATCCTTGAACAGGATCACCGCCATAAGAATCAGCAGCAAAACCATACCGATTCCGTGGATATAGCCTTCGTATTTGGCATCCAGTTTCTTGCGGGTGATCTTCTCAATGGCCACCGTCAACAGCAACCCTACCACACGGCCGCCATCCAGAGCAGGAATGGGCAACATATTCATAATGGCAAGGTTAATAGCCAAAAATCCGCCGATATACAGCATATTTTGGAACGCCTCATTACGGCTCTCCGCCTGCTGCGCAGAATCATTCATAATCTGTACGATTCCCACAGGACCGGTCATATCCGACAGGCCGGCCTGGCCGGACAGCAGCATTTGCAGGCTTAACCGGACACTTCTAACATTGTCGAAGGTGATTCTACGGACATAATCCAGTTTTCCGAGAAAGTTCACATCTTTTGCCTGTCCGTAGGAAAATCCGTAGTGCAAATACTCCTGGCCATTTTCGTCTGTATGGGTATGGGCCATTTCCAGATTTTCAAATGTTATTTTCTTTCCGTCACGAAGAACGGTGATATCGTGTTCCACTTTGGGATTCAGGGTCAAAATGGTGGAGATATTGGGATTGGTGTAGATCTTCTCTCCATCCAATTCCACCACCACGTCCCCTACCTGCAGGCCATCCTGATGGCAGAAGATGCAGCAATCCTGAAATTCCACCATCGCAGGCTCTACGATCTGTTTGGCAGGCAGGATCAGTATGGCAAAAATCACCACGCCGGTGAGCAGATTCATAAAAGAACCGGCAACCAAAATAACAAGCCGTTTCCACCAGGCTGCTTTTTGGAAGGAATGAGGATCATCCGTGTCCTCGTTCTCCCCTTCCATCGCGCAGTATCCGCCAATGGGAATGCACCTCAGAGAATACAGCGTTTCTCCCACCTGCTTCTTAATAATGGCAGGACCCATAAACATTGCAAACTCATTGACCCGGACACCGGAGGCTTTTGCAGCCAGAAAGTGTCCCAGTTCGTGGATAAAAATCAAAAAACTAAAAAGTAAAATTCCAAAAATAATTGTCATAAAAATCCTCGTTTTACGGAAGCATCTCCCGGACGGCCTGACGGGCCAATCGGTCTGCTTCCAAGATTTCTTCCAATGTTGGTTCGGTGATCAAGGGTACTGCATCCACCGCATTGGAGACAAGACGATAAATATCGTAAAAACCGATTTGATCGTCCAGATACCTGGCAACTGCCTCTTCATTGGCACCATTCATTGCTGCGCAGGCAGTGCCGCCCAGTTTTGCGCATTTTCTGGCCAGCGCCAGGCAAGGAAAGGCCTCCATATCCGGCTCTGCAAAGGTTAAACTACCACAGGTAAGCAGATCCAGTCCCTCTACCGGGCATTCCATCCGTTCAGGATATGTCATTGCCAATTGGATAGGCAGACGCATATCAGGACTGCCCAGTTGCGCCATCACAGCGCCATCCACAAATTCCACCATAGAGTGGACAATGCTCTGCCGGTGAATCACCACATCCACCTGCTCCAGCGGCAGGTCATACAGCCGCATAGCCTCGATCACTTCCAGACCCTTATTCATAAGGGTGGCACAGTCGATGGTGATTTTCGGACCCATTTTCCAGTTGGGGTGGCGGAGGGCATCTGCCTTGGTAACGGTCTGCAGTTGCTCCGGGGTCATACCAAAGAAAGGACCGCCGGAACAAGTCAGAACAATCCTCTTAATCTCCCGTTTCCGGGAATTCCCCATCAGACACTGAAAAATGGCAGAATGCTCTGAATCTACGGGAATCATCTCCACATTATGGCGCTTCACTGCAGCCATAACCAATTCACCGGCGCAAACCAATGTCTCTTTATTGGCAAGGCCGATGCGTTTGCCCGCAGCAATGGCAGCAAGGGTGGGCTTCAAGCCTACCATACCCATCACCGCGGTGATTACGCAATCCGCTTCCTGTACGGTGGCGGCTGCAATCAAACCTTCCTCACCCCATAAAACTTTGGTGGGCAGATCGGAGATTGCATTTCGCAGTTTCTCCGCGGCATCCTCCGTTGCCATCACTGCCAAACGGGGTCTGTATTTCCGGCACTGCTGCGCCATTCGTTCTGCGTTTGTGCCGGCAGTCAGCGCTGCCACGGGAATTTGCAAATTATCTACAATATCCAGTGTCTGCCGGCCAATGGAGCCGGTAGAACCCAGAATACTTACACACTGAACCATTTATTTCACCACCATCGGTATATAAAGCATAAGCAGTTCCATCAACGGAGCCACTACAACCATAGAGTCAAACCGATCCAGCACACCACCATGGCCGGGAATCAGGTTGCCGTAATCTTTAATACCTGTCTGCCGCTTTACAGCAGAGAAGCACAAGTCCCCAAACACAGCCCCCAGGCTTCCCAAAATGCCGTAAATAGGCACACACCAGTACCGCACTTCCATTTTCAGTCCATAGCGAACCACCACACAGAATATCGCAACACCGACAACCGCTCCCAGCAAACCGCCAATCATACCCTCTACAGTTTTATTGGGGCTGATGACGGGGGCCAGTTTATGCTTGCCAAAGGCGCGACCTGTAAAGTAAGCGCCGGTATCCGACAGAAAGGCAACTACGAAGGGCAGCAGGATCAGCACCCGACCATAATCCTGATTATGAATTCGCACCAGAGCGCTGAGCAGAAACGGCACAATGCCGCCGGCCACAAGGGTCATCGCCAATTTTTCAAAGGAAATTTCCTTATGAAACAGCAGCAGTTCCCCGTCAAAGCAGCTTTT
>JAFXBH010000203.1 GCA_017521875.1 Oscillospiraceae bacterium | reverse complement strand
CTTTCCGTAACGGTACCGGGGGTGACGATTCTGGTGATATCCCGCTGCACAATACCCTTGGCTTGGGCGGGATCCTCCGTCTGCTCACAGATGGCAACTTTGTAACCCTTTTGCACCAGACGGGCGATGTAGGAATCCACAGAGTGGTAGGGAACGCCGCACATAGGGGTCTGCTCCTCCACAGGTTTATTTCTGTCCCGGGTAGTGAGGGTCAGATCCAGTTCTTTGGCAGCCAGACGGGCATCGTCATCAAACATCTCATAGAAATCGCCCAGCCGGAAAAACAGAATGCAGTCTTGATTCCGTTCTTTGATACTAAAATACTGTTTCCGCATAGGGGTCATTTCGTTGGTTTTATTTGCCATAAAATCAATCCTTCTTTAGTTCACCGGTGAGACTCCAGGTGGTAGCGCCGGTGATGGTAATGGTAGCGAATGTACCGATCAAAGCCTTCTCGCCGGATAGCCGTACCAGCCGGCCACCCTCGGTCCGGGCAGTGAGCATATCCTTGTCTGTGCCGTCAATAAGGCACCGGAGCGTTTTGCCAATGTAGGCTTTGTGCAATTCCTCGGAAATGCTGTTTTGTACCGCGCAAAGCCGGTCAAACCGGCGGTTTTTCTCCTCTTTAGGGGTGGGATCGTCCATAGAAGCGGCAGGTGTGCCGGGACGGGGGGAGAAAATAAATGTAAACAGAGAATCGTAATGTACCTGCTCAATAAGAGTAATGGTTTCTTCGAATTCTGCTTCCGTCTCTCCGGGGAAGCCGACGATCACATCGGAAGTCAGCACCAATTCAGGCATGACAGATTTTGCATAATTCACGGCTTCCAAATACTTTTCTCGATCGTAGTGGCGGTTCATTGCCTTCAGCACCCGGGAAGAACCAGACTGGAAAGGCAGATGTAACTGCTTTGCGATCTTGGGGTAAGCGGCCATGGTATCAAAGAGTTTTTTCGATGCATCCCGGGGATGGCTGGTCATAAACCGGATGAGAAAATCACCGGGCAGTTGGGCAATCTTTGCCAGCAAATCGGCAAAATCCACTCCGGCGTCCAAATCCTTGCCGTAGGAGTTTACATTCTGTCCCAGCAAGGTGATGTCTTTAACGCCGCGGTCAATCAGTTCCTGACATTCTGCCAGAATATCTTCCCATTTCCGGCTGCGCTCCCGTCCCCGCACATAGGGGACAATGCAGTAGGTGCAGAAATTATTGCAGCCGTACATAATGGATACCCAGGCTTTCAGGGTATTATCCCGGCTTTGGGGCAAACCCTCTACAATAGAACCGGGCTCATCTTCCACAAAGAAAGTTCGTTTGCCGGTGAATAAAACCCGGCTGAGGATCTCCGGAAACTGCCACAGATGATGGGTGGAAAACACCCCGTCCACATGGGGATAACTGTTTTTGATCCGGTTTACCACCACTTCCTGACCTGCCATACAGCCACACAGGAAAATTTTCTGTCCTTTGTGGCGGCGTTTGGTGTGGGTCAGAGCCCCTAAGTTACCGAAAACCCGTTGCTCTGCGTGTTCCCGGATGGCGCAGGTGTTCATTACAACCACATCTGCGCCCTCGGCACTGTCGGTAATG
>JAFXBH010000202.1 GCA_017521875.1 Oscillospiraceae bacterium | reverse complement strand
GAGGGCATTAACGCTTTGCCGGCAGCCATGGCGCTGATGGAAAAATACGGTGTGGAAATGCCCATCGTGGAAGCCGCCTACAAGGTGGTATACCAAAATGTTTCTCCGGCAGAAATGGTCCGGGAACTGATGGGCCGGGACAGAAAACCGGAACTTCCCATCTCTGCCTGGGATAACCGATACGAATAAAACAAAAGCGGCCTGCTTGCGTATGTAAGCAGGCCGCTTTTACTGGCAGACCGGAAAAATATCTTGCTTTTTCAGGCTGCCTCCCATATAATGAATTATCCAACCAGTCCAGAGAAAATTCTAAAGTTTTTTGCAGAAAAGGGGAAGAAAATGGGAGAAAATATGGAAAAACGCTATGGCCTGCCTACGGCCATCTGTATGGTAGTAGGTGTGGTGATCGGCTCCGGCGTTTTCTTTAAGACAGAGGCAGTTTTGGCGGTGACTGCCGGCAATGTGCTGACCGGTATTCTTTCGCTGCTGATTATGGGCGCTATTATGTTCTTCTGCGCCTATGCCTTTAGTGTGCTGTCTCAAAAATATGCCCATATGAATGGCGCGGTAGACTATGCCGAAGCCACGATTGGTCCTAGGTATGCCTATTATCTGGGGTGGTTCATTGCGTTTGTCTATACGCCCTGCATTGCATCGGTGCTTTGCTGGGTGACAGCCAGTTATTTTGGCGCACTGTTTGGTTTTGGACCTGCCAGTGGTGAGGTGTTGGTGATTGCCTGCCTGATTTTGATCGGAGACGGTTTCCTGAATGCCATTGCCCCCAAATTGGCGGGTAAAACACAAGTTTCTGCGACCGTAATCAAACTGATCCCTCTGCTGCTGATGGCAGTGGTGGGTACTGCTGCGGGCATCAAAAACGGACAGTTGGCGCAGAATTTCCTGTCTGAACCTACCGGTGAAGTGTCGGCTATCGGCGGCCTGACCGCATCTGTGGTATCGCTGTCTTTTGCGTTTGAGGGATGGATTTTGGTTACCTCTATCAATGCTGAATTGAAAGATGCCAAGAAAAACCTGCCCCGGGCACTGATTCTGGGCGCAATTATCATTGTGGCCGTGTTTGTGCTCTACTATGTGGGCATTTGCGGCGCAATCTCTGTAACGGAATTGACCGGTGAAAACGGCGGCGCTATGCTGGCATTTAAGAAACTTTTCGGTAACGCCATCGGCACCGTGCTGTCTGTATTCATCGTAATTTCCTGCTTAGGCACGACCAACGGTTTGATGATGGCCACCTCCCGGAATGTATACGCTTTGGCAGTCCGGGGCAACGGTCCTAACCCCAAACTGTTTGCCAAGGTGGATGAAACCTGCGATATGCCAGTGAATTCGGCCTTCTTTGGCATCCTGATCACTGCCGTTTGGCTGGTATATTTCTTTGGCGCTAATTTAAGTACCGGCTGGTTTGGCGTGTTTAACTTTGATTCCGGTGAATTGCCGGTGGTGGTTCTGTACGCGATGTATGTCCCTATCTTCCTGAAGATGTACAAAGACAGGGATTTGCACCCTATTAAACGCATTCTAGTTCCCACCATGGCGCTTTTCAGTTGCCTGTTTTTAGTTGGCTGCGCGATCTATTCTCACGGAATCGTCAAGTATCAGGAAGCAGCCGCAAAAGGGGAATTTACCTTTCCGGTACTGTTTTTCCTGATCGTAACCGCAGCAATTATGTTCGCTGGAAAATTCTTCTATCACCCCCATCCGGAGGATCAGACATAAACCAAAAGCCTGGCTGCAATTTGCAGCCAGGCTTTCTGCAACATAACAAAGAAGTAGCCCTTAACTGATCCTTAAGTCTCATCAGTTAAGGGCTACTTCTGTGCTATCTTGATATCTAACATCTTTGGTTAACCTCTCTTTCTGCAGGATTGACAGTTCCTTTCAATTCCCTTATGAAATCCATTCCTCAGCACAAAATTCTTTTACCTTTCCACATCACACTCTAAGCGAGTAACCTACATGCCGGAACATTTCCCGAATTGAAATTTCTGTCTTAGAAAGTTATTTGTACATTGGTATCACCCTTTCTGACTATAAGATACCACACAGAAAACGGTTTTGCAAGATGG
>JAFXBH010000201.1 GCA_017521875.1 Oscillospiraceae bacterium | reverse complement strand
GCCATCAGCGCAGGTTGTGGCGCGGCAGCCGGAATTGCCTATCTGTACGGTGGTAAATTCCGGGAGGTTGCCCATACGGTAGTCAATGCCCTTGCTATCAACTCCGGTGTGATTTGCGATGGCGCAAAAGCAAGTTGCGCAGCCAAGATTGCCTCTGCAGTAGAGGCAGGTATTCTGGGTATGCAAATGTTCCACCAGGGAAGCCAGTTTTATGGCGGCGATGGCATTGTCAGTAAAGGCGTGGAAAAAACCATCGGCAATGTAAGCCGTTTGGCCAGCGAAGGAATGCGGAAAACCGACGCGGAGATCATTAAAATTATGCTGTCTTGATTCGGAAATCCAATTATAAGTTGCGCTTCTCCGGCGCATACTATCTCCGGTGATAGTATGATGGATTCTGTTTGGGGCGCAGATGTGCAAATGCCCCGTTTTCCACAACTGAAGGAAGATTTGCATACAGCGATGCCAGCACAAGCACCATTCTGCATTGGATGGTGCTTCTTTATGAACCTTATTAGATTTACATAACTTTTTCTTGAAATAGGCAAGGGGGCATGTTAAGATTAAAAGGGGAATTGTTGGAACTAAAAGAATGATTGACTACAGTTCCAACACCACCGAAGGATAGATTAGGAGGTGCTATGAAATGAAATGGATGAAAAGGGGATTGTTCCTGCTGCTGGTTTTCGGTATGCTCACAGGTATTGCGGGTTGTACTATGTGGTTTCCAATTCCAACTGCACCCGAGGCGACTGTGCCGACAAAGGACCCCATAAAAGAGGCATATAAAAGCAATCCTGCTAATTTTGTGGAGTTTAATCGCAGTACAGCACCCTATGAGTGTTATGTTCCTATCTCGGAATTGCTGGAGTATGAAACGCAGTATCCTGACTGTAACAGCACGTGGTTCCGTGATCAACTGTCCGGGGAAGATCTGATTATTTACAACAGTTATTTGTTTGCTCTAGAGAACCGATTCATTAACTTTACCTTATATGTAGAGGATAATGATAAGGATTTTTCCTATATTAGGGAACTTCTTTCGTTGGATTCTCCTTTTTTAGAGCAAAATTATTCCCATTATGAGAATGTGTGGGAATGGCCGAACAATTATATTGGTGAGCGCATCACTGTCAGCATGGAGCAGTTTACGGATAGCCGATGGGAAATGAAAATGGAAGCCTTGGCGAAATGCAAACAGATTGTGCAAAACATACCACCGGAGTATCAAACGCAGCAGGCAAAAATGGAGTATCTGTACGACTATGTCTGCAATAATGTGGAATATGTGGACTATGAAAGTATGGTAGATGAGAGTTATTTTTATGATGCTGTCTGTAAGGGTAAAACGCTTTGCGATGGTTATAGCAATATGCTCAGCATACTTTTTCGGTTGATCGGCGTTGAATGCTGTGAGGCGATGGGAACTGATGAGGGGGAAGAGGCCGGCCACACTTGGGTGGTTGCAAAACTAAATGGAGAGTTTTACAATTTTGACCCCACATTTGAGGATTCGAGCGATATACCATCAGACAAGCGGAAATACTTCGGATTTTCGGATGACCTTGTAAGTATGCAAACATTGGATCACGAAGAAATGCGTCCTAAATGTACAGATACTTCCAGAGATTTTCCCTATGCAGATATAACGGTCAGCAGCCTTACCGACTGGGATGAGGTAAAGAAAATAGCAATCCTTGGCGAGGACAGACTGGAGGCAGGTAAGGATGTTACTTTGATTGGGGTAAAAAGTTCGGTGAATTCTGATACATACGACCTGTTCTTTGATCGGTTTTTCTCCTATGCGACAAAGACAGAAGAAATTTCCTTATCTAGTTGGGAGATGCGAAATGGTGCATTGATAGAGATGGTTTTATCGCCAAGATCATAAATCCTGTCATAAGAATTACATTGCTGACGCATACTATCTCCGGTGATAGTATGATGGATTCTATTTGGGGCACAGATGTGCAAATGCCCCGTTTCCCACAACTGAAGGAGGACCTGCACACTGATGTGCTGGTGATTGGCGGCGGTCTGGCGGGACTTTTATGTGCCTGGAATTTGTCCCACGCCGGTGTAGACT
This sequence comes from Oscillospiraceae bacterium, assembly GCA_017521875.1. Lineage (GTDB taxonomy): Bacteria > Bacillota > Clostridia > Oscillospirales > Oscillospiraceae > Faecousia. Next base: position 9,481 of record JAFXBH010000201.1, on the reverse strand, counting down.
GCGCACTGATCGAAGAGAACAGGCTGATGCAGGGCGTCAGCGGCAGGACGACGGCCAAACTGACTGCCCAGCACGGCCTTATTTATAGCAAACTCCTGAAGAAATTCGGCCCGGAGAAGGCAAAACTCTATTATGAGGCCAACCGGGATGCTATGGTGGCGCTTAGAATGCTGGCAGAAAAAGCGGATTGTGACTATCGGTGCCAGAATGCCTATATATATGCCACAGATACCACAGAAAAACTGGATAGGGAAGTGGCGGCTTACCGGCAGTTGGGGATTCCCGCCCGGTGGCGCAACACACTGCCTTTGCCTTTTGCGGTGGCAGGAGCGCTGTGCTTCCCGGATCAGGGACAGTTTCATCCGTTGAAACTGGCGGCTTATATAGCAAGAGATCTGCGAATCTATGAGAATACCAAGGCCTTGGCGTTTATAGGCAACCGGGTGCAAACCCCAAAAGGGGAGATCACCGCAGAGAAGATCATTGTGGCGACCCACTTTCCTATGCTGAACAAACATGGCGCCTATTTCCTGAAACTGTACCAGCAGCGATCCTATGTAATTGCTTTGGAGAACGCAGAACAGGCAGAAGGGATGTATTTGGACTGTGCAGACAACGGTCTGTCTATCCGAAACGCGGGGCAGTGGCTTTTGCTGGGTGGCGGTGGTCACCGCACGGGAAAAGAGGGACTGAACTGGAAGTTGCCGGAATCCGTTGCGAAAAGATATTATCCCGAAGGGAAAATCGTAGCCCGCTGGGCAACACAGGATTGTATGACTTTGGACGGCATTCCTTATATTGGCAGATACAGTAGAAGCACACCCAACCTGTATGTGGCTACAGGCTTTCAAAAATGGGGAATGAGTACCGCTATGGCGGCATCTATGCTCCTGACGGACCTGATGCAAGACAAAGAAAATCCCTATGAATCCCTGTTTTCTCCTGCTCGCAGTATTCTGCACAAGCAACTTCTTTGTAATGGTGCAGAGACCACATTCAATTTGCTCCGCCCCACTAAGCCCAGATGCCCCCACTTGGGTTGTGCTCTGCGTTGGAACAAAGCGGAGCATTCCTGGGACTGTCCGTGTCACGGCTCCCGGTTTGATAAAGATGGAAGACTGTTGAACAATCCGGCCACCGATGATATGCAGCATCGGCCATGATGATGGCTTGAATAGAATAAAAAAGTAGATGTAAAGACAATTACTTTACATCTACTTTTACTTTTTTGATAGTACTGAGATCTATGTGATGTCTGTGAATAATTTGGAATAAAAACTACAAGTATAAGTTATCCCAAATAATACTCTTAATGGTGCGGATTTCTTCCTCGAAATCCATAGTTGCGTCAATGGTATAAATTTGCGCACCTTCAAAAGTTAATTCTTTAATGATCTCGTGTTTACGGCGTACCAATTCTAAGTTTTCCTCCGGTTTCCGGCGAATGGATTCCTCAGGGGACAATATAAGTTTAATAACAATGTCAGGCGTATACTGAATTGCTTTTTTTAGCAGTGATTCTTCTTTTGCGGCACCGCGGAGAATAAAGAAACGCATAATAGGATTACTGAGATTCTTGGTAAGACTGTGGCGGATCTTAGGGCCGTCGTTGATGCCGTGATGTGCCAACTGAGGATAGCGATCAAACAGTGCAATGCCACCATTCTCAGTCATTTTTTTTGCATTTCTTAGTGTCTTGTGTGTTTTCTTTGCAATTCTAATGTGATTGGATATACTGAGAAGACCGCGGAGGATGTTGATTGGCAGGCCGGCTTTTTTCTTGGAAAGTTTTTTCAGCAATTTCTTTTGCCAGGACATATAGTGATCGCCACTACCCAAATACAGGCGCTTGGCATTTAGTTTCCATGAAAGCCACTCGTTTATGTGTTGCGTGACTGTGCTTTTTCCTGCGCCGTCCTGACCGATAAAGGCGATGGTCAAACCTTTGCGTTTAAGAGATTTTTTGTTGGAAAAACGCAGACTTTTTTTGGATCGTTTATGGAGATAGCCGGACTGATATCTTCTTAGGCGGTTTTTCAATGAAGGGGCGGATATGGTTTTCTTAACAAGTGAACAAAGCGCAATCTTCAATTCTTTCTGTATCTCCTGGCTTACCAGTTTTTTACCATGGCTGGACAGAAGACCGTAAAGACGCTGTGCAGTAGACGCATCAAAACCACAGGCATCAGCAATGACCATAAATCCATCCACCACAATATGCTGACGCAAGTAAATAAGGTTTTCCTCTATTTTTCTTTCACTTCTCAAATCTCCAAATACAATGCGACACAGAAGAAGGAAATACTCTAAAACAGGATGCTGTAGCGTTAAATTTTCCTGTTGTACAGACTTGGCAAAGCAAAGTTCGTAGGGAGTAAATTCATATTCGTGGACATACTTGTGCCCTAACACCATAGCGGTGTGAAAATGGATATGTACCATTTTTCCGGATTCTGCGTCATAACCCAACCAATCTTCCATAGCGGGATGAGCGGCATAAGACTGGGTAGCGGGATTTATAAAATGCAGATCGGCAAGTACGGAACGGGCAGCATCGGCATCGTCCGTGTGAATGAGAATATCTACATCACCGATACCGTTGATACCATCTTGGTAATGGTTATTGCCTTTCCAAAGCAGATACCTGATAGCATGGCTGTTCAGTTGGAGAAAAAGATTATCACATATGGCTAGCATATTTATCTCCTTAAGATCTTTTTGAGTAATTGTAAATCTTCTTTCTGAATAAGGAGTAACGTCGCAGGACGGCTGCCTGTTATCTTGCAGAAGTCCACTAAGAAACAGATACCACATAGGGTATAGGATATAGTGGTTGCCACGCCGGCGCCTAAAATGCCGTATTGGGGAATGGTAAAGCAGTTAAGAACGACACTGGTGATGCAGGTAAGACACAAACAAATAAAATTATTTTTGCGTCGTCCGTTGACTACATTGTAGGCATAGATCATTTTGTAGAATACCATGCCGATGATACCAACCATAATGCTGAGGAATACGGCGTAGGCCCCGGAATACTCCTGACCAAATATCAGCGGAATCATTGGCCGGCCTATGGTCAGTACCACTGCTACACAGGCTGTCACGGCCCATAGACTAATGCGAGTAATTCGGCTCACTTCTTCTACACTCTTGCCTTTGGAGAGTTTGGAAGTGAGGACATCCTTCAATGCATCGGGAATAATCCACAGTTTCTGAGCCAACATAATGCCGAGAGAATAGACACCGATGTCCTTGTTGGGAACGGAAAACCATTCCAGCATAATAATTGCAATTTTATAGTTAACCTCCATCAGCATTAGAGTAATCATAGGGATGATTCCGTATCGAAGTGCAGGCATCATTCCTTTGAAGGTGGGGTGGATGTCGCGCGGTTTCACTCTTAAATTTGCAAAAGAGATAATGAGTGCAACTGTGTTTTTAAGAATAAGAAACAAGATGCAGATCAAGTAGTTGGCTTCCGTGAATAATAAAAGAACGGCTACAAATAGCACATCAAATACTTCAATAAGAATTGAGTACAGGTTTTTCAGTTTGGGCCGTTCAATCATTACCAGGTAGTAGAATTGGCGTGTTGCCATCATAACTGGGACCAAGATGGCGACAATTGCGACTTGGCTGGTGATACCGAACGACAGTACCACGACGATTGCAATAGCGAGGTATAGTAAAAACAGTGCCAATATGTTGTTCACATATTGAGTATAACTAGCGGTTTTGTTTCTTCGAAAATAAGGGTAAGACTGGTAGATACCAAAGCACAATATCAGCATAATAATGTCGGCATAGTTAAGGATAACTGATGCGACACCTCGCAATTCGCTGCCTAAATAGCGACTATACAGGATGGTGTATACCATACCTATGGCAACAGATAATATCTTTGCAAATAGAGAAAAGATGTAATCATCCCGAAACATTTTTTTCAATGTCATTGTGTAAGACCTCGGTAAAAATCAAGAATAGTATTGGCGTTGTGGATTGCTTCAAATTTAGCATCAACCGTTACTGTGTGCGAAACGGGAAGGATAGAACGGAGTTGATTTAGGGTTGAATGTTGCTTTTGCAATTCTGTTTCTAATTCTGCGTCGTTCTCAATGAAATTCATACGACTACCGTAGGAGAAATTACGGTAACGAATTCGTTCCCGTGCGGTCTTTGGATCGGAGACAAGGTTGACAAAAACCGTATGCTTTTCGTAACCTGCCAGGATTTTTTGAGAAAGAGAGAGAAACTTTTTCCAATCAGATATGTTATAGGAATGGGCAATAGAAAGAATACCCTGTAAAGGACCTTGGTCTACAACATATAGGCGATCCATACGACGGCAGCGGTATACAATCAGCAGCAATTCTGCCACAATTACTCGTTTGTACAGTATTTTCTTCTTATGGCAACACACCAATTTGGCAAGGGAGAGCAACCGGCAGAATTCAATGGGGCGAAAATACCAAATCGCATGGAGCAATCTACTTAATTTGTTCTTGCCGAAACAGCGATACATAGATTCGTATGTTTCCATGGGCCAATCACAACACAGGGGAGTTTCCAGCATTTTGTTAGTGATAGTTGTTTTCCCACATCCAGGCAGGCCATTAAATTCAATAATATTTATGAGGCTTGATTTATTTGACATACAATGACTCCTGGTTACATTATTTTTGATAATATAATCATAATTGCTTGTTATTTGTTATAATAATACGAATATATCACATATCGATAAATAATGCAAATATAATCTGGAATGGGTATTTGTGGAGGCATTGCGGTGAATAGGACTTGCCTTCTGCAACGGAATGCTTTATAATGCTCATATTATTATTTAAAAAAGATAGGAAAGAAGGGATCTGCTTGCATACAGAGAAAAACATAGCAAAAAGGTGGGCAATCCTGTCTGCAGGTGTCTGCACCATGCTGTTTGCGGGTATTATCTACGCCTGGTCAATTTTAAAAACACCCTTTGCCGCAGAATCGAGTTTTACATCCTCGGCGCTGGCTCTGAATTTTACGCTGACAATGAGTTTCTTCTGCATCGGCGGATTTTTGTCCAGCCGGTTGGTGCGTTTGATCGGCACAAGATTCACTATCCTGTCTGCAGGCGTTTTGGCAGGCCTTGGCTTTGTGCTCTCACCGATCGTGGGAGTCAAAGGGCCGATGGCTCTGTATATTACATACGCCGTTATGTCCGGTCTTGGCATCGGAATTGCATACATTGCAATTATATCCACAGTCAATGCCTGGTTTCCCGACAGAAAAGGCCTTTCCTCCGGTATCCTGATGATGGGCTTTGGCGCAAGTACGCTGGTCTTGGGCAACCTGTCTGATAAACTCTTTGCAACGGGCCTGGGCTTCCGGGGAACTTACACGGCAATTGGCGTAGCGCTCTGCGTGGTAATTGCGCTGGCTTCCTTTGTGATAAAGACGCCCCCTGCGGATACGGTCTTCCCGGCAGAAAAGAAGAAAGCCTCTGCCAAGACCGAAAATTTTGAAATCCGGGATTACAAACCCGGCGAAATGGTCAAGCGATTTACTTTCTGGCGTGCATTCGTGGCGCTGGTTTGCCTGACAGCAGTGGGCAGTTCTGTGATCAGTTTTGCCCGGGATCTTGCCCTTTTCGTTGGAGCAGAGACGGCTTTGGCCACCACACTGGTGGGCGTGCTTTCTGTTTGCAACGGCCTTGGACGCGTCATCACAGGCGCTGTGTTCGACGCTAAGGGTAGAAAATTTACAATGATATCTGCGAGTGTTCTTACGGTTGTTGCGGCTTGTACGACCCTTGTGGCGGTTAAGACAGGCTCATTGGTCGTGTTGGTGGCGGGACTTTGCCTGACCGGCATATCCTATGGCACATCGCCTACCATTTCGGCTGCCTTTACCTCTGCATTTTACGGGCAGAAATATTTTGCAACCAATCTCAGTATCAGCAATTTCAATCTGATGGCGGCTTCCTTTGTGGCCACGGCCTGCTCGAGACTGCTGACCTCCAGCGGCGGGTATACCGCCCCCTTTGTGCTGCTGCTTTCCCTGTCGGGTGCAGCACTGATTTTAAACTTCAGCATCAAAAAGCCATAGTATTAAAAAACGGCATAGCCGCAGTCAGCGGCTATGCCGTTTTGGGTTATCAGAGATTCGAGACGGAAATTTGTTGCCGTCAGGCTTCTGCAATCAGGAAACTGACGCCCTTCATCGTCAACTCCGTTCCGTTGATATCCACATTCTGAGACATAATCACCTTGCTGATAGAGGGCAAGGAATACATATGGGTATATTTCGAGGGGTTCATCGCAACATAGTACTTTTTGCCTTCGGCGGAACGCTCAAAAACAAAGGGATATGTATTGAGAAGAACATGGAAATCAGACTCTGCATAGAAGGCAGGAATTTCCTTGCGCAGTGCAATTAGTTTCTTTACCAGATGCAAGATGGAAGTCTCATCCTGCAACTGCTCTTCAACTGTGGGAGCGCCTTCTCTGTTGTCAGTGGGGAGATAGGGAGTATCACTTGCGGAGAAACCGTGATTCTTCTCGTTGTTCCACTGCATCGGTGTTCTGGAGCCGGTTCTGTTGTAGCCACCTTCCTTAGAGGGAAGTCCCAGGATATAATCCATTCCGATTTCATCGCCGTAGTAAACAATGGGAACACCCGGTACGGAGAAAAGGAATACCATTGCCACCTTGATTTCTTCGGGCGTACGCATATAGGCAAGACGGGGCATATCGTGGTTACCGGTGATCATAGCGACATGACCCTTGCCTTTAATGACTTTCCAATCAGCCTGAATTTGGTTGATATACTCGTTGATATTTCCCTTGCCTTCCAAGGCAAAATAACTGTCTCCCACGTGTGTAAGGGTCGTATTTCTGCCCTTTTCGTGTCTGAAAAGGGAAGCATACGCCTTGGTTTCGTGGTTGTAGAAATCCAAATCAAAACCGGCGGGAATGGACTTGTCCGGGAAATCCCACTCAGCGATCAATACAGTTCCGGGATAGTTGGTATCCAGGTATTCCCGCATTTCCAGCCAAAAAGCGGTAGTTGCCACTCTGTTCGGATCGCCCTTAATCAGGTGTGCGCACATATCCACCCGGAAACCGTCTGCGCCCAAACCGATCCAGAAATCCATAATTCGTTTTACTTCTTCTTTCATCGCCACACAATCCGGGTGGGTAACGGGTAGTTCCCAGGGATTGTTGGGGTCGGGGTTGGCATATCCGTAGTTCAGCGCCGGCTGACTCCAGAAGAAATTGAGGAGACACTTATTGTCTCTTTCTCCTAGAGCGGCGATGCCGGGACCCTCATCAAAGGTAGAATTGGTCCAAATGTAGCGGTTGGTATACTGGTTTTTTTCAACCTTTCCGGATTCCTTAAACCAAGGATGGTCGATGGATGTGTGGCCGGGAACAAGGTCAAAGAATACCTTGATGTTGCGTTTGTGGGATTCTTCACAGAGTTTTTTAAAATCTTCGTTTGTGCCATACCGTTCTGCGACACTGTAAAAATCGGTTACATCGTATCCTGCATCCCGGAAACTGCTGCTGTTAATGGGATTCATCCAAATGGCGGTGTAACCCATATCCGCAATATAATCCAGTTTTTGAATGATACCCTGCAGATCGCCTAGTCCGTCGCCGTTTGTGTCATAGAAGGACTGGGGGTAAATTTCGTAAATGACTGCATCACTGAACCAGTTTTTCAAAATGGACCACTCCTTTAATAGTTTGTTAAGAAAAATATAGCATTTTATAAAATGCTATGCTATAATGATTTTGTTAAAAAGTGTCAAATTTTTGCTTTGGAGAAAAATATGGATAAAATAAAAGAATCGCCACACATCGTAAGAGGGTTAAAGAGTTGGCTGCATTGTATAGAACTAAAACTGGATAATGTAGACGAAAACAGCAATTTATGCCATTATCACGACTATATTGAGATCCTGTATTCCAGGGAGACAAACGACCGCATTTACATAGATGAAAAATATTATAAATTTTCCAGCGGGGATTTGGTGATTATCAATCCCGGCGTACCCCACAAGGTTTTTCACAACAACCATTCGGATTATGTGTGCATCAAGTTCTCGCCTGATGTTCTGTATGCTGACGATAAGTCGCTGTTTGAATTCAAATATGTACTGCCCTTTGTTTCTGAAAATTCCCATAGCAAGATATACTATAAAGACCAAATTGAAAATAGCCATATTCCGCAGATTATTCACAGTATTATTGACGAATGGAACGAGGAAAAACCGGGGTATGAATTGATGGCAAAGGCTGGAATACTGCGGTTATTTGGTGAACTAATCAGATACTTTGAACACGGGCAGGCCGACGCAGAGATTCCGGACGCGATCAAGAGCGCTATTTCCTACATTTCAGAAAATTATGCCACTGCCAACGAAAAAGATGTAGCAGAAAAATGTGCAATGAGTTACAGCCATTTTTCCAGAATCTTCAAAAATGTAATGAACCAGAATTTTAAGGATTACCTGATTGCAGTAAAATTGAGGGAAGCAGAAAAACTGTTGGTGACTACCGAGAAGACCGTAACGGAAATTGCATATGAAACCGGGTTCTCAACAGCCAGTCATTTTATATCCCTCTTCAAAAAATATAAGCATATCTCTCCCAAACAGTATAAAATCAATTACCGAACATCTATGCATCCGTAAAAACACTGTATAAAACAACCCCCGGATACACGAAAGTGTATCCGGGGGTTGCGTTGCATTTAGATGGGTTCAAGCCCCCGATTTCTACAAAACAAAAAGAAGACCAGCATTTGCTGATCTTCTTTTTGCTTGGTGCGCGAGGCGGGACTTGAACCCGCACGTCCGCAGTGAACACTAGAACCTGAATCTAGCGAGTCTACCAATTCCACCACTCGCGCATATACACGCCAAACGTTTGCCTGACGCTCGAATATAATATCACGCAAGTTCTTATTTGTCAACTAATTTTCACAAAATATCCAAATAAATTTTGCGCTTTTTGTTAAATGAATTGAACTGGTGGAAATCCTGTGCTACAATAGAAAAAACAGATACCGGAGGTACATATGGGAAAAGTTCGCCTGAATACCGATGCAGAGATCGTGCGTACAGTCAAAGAGGGGTTGCAGGCCAAAGATGGCTACTGTCCTTGCCGATTGGGGAAGGCAGAGGAATATAAATGCATCTGCCAGGAATTTAAAGCGCAGATTGCAGACCCGGATTTTGAAGGCTATTGCCACTGTATGCTCTACTATAAGGAAAAGTAGAATACCGCCCTGCAGAGGAAATCTGCAGGGCGGTTTGTTATGCAATTAGAACAAGCCGGAAACCTTACCGGTCTCGGTGTCAACGTCAACGCGGCGGTAAGCGGGGTCAGCAGCAGTACCGGGCATCATGGAGATGGTACCGGCCATGGGGCACAGGAACTTGGCGCCGCCGTACTCCAGAATGTCGCGAATGGTCAGTTTCCAACCG
>JAFXBH010000200.1 GCA_017521875.1 Oscillospiraceae bacterium | reverse complement strand
GAGTTAAGTAATACCTATCATTTGCATCTGCGACCCGGAGACCAGTTAGTGAAGGAGTTTGGGGGACTTCATAAATTTATGACTTGGGACGGCCCAATTCTCACTGACTCCGGCGGATTCCAGGTATTTAGTCTGGCTTCCTTGCGGAAGATAAAGGAAGAGGGCGTTACTTTTGCCTCCCATATTGACGGTCATAAGATTTTTATGGGACCGGAGGAGAGCATGCAGATTCAGTCCAACCTGGGTACTGATATCTGTATGGCATTTGATGAGTGTATTGAAAATCCTGCTCCCCGCGACTATGTGAAGCAAAGTGTGGATCGCACCTATCGCTGGTTGGTCCGCTGCAAGGCAGAAAACGCGCGTTTGAATGGGCTGCCGGATACTGTGAATCCTCAGCAAATGCTGTGGGGTATCAATCAGGGTGGAACCTATGCGGATATTCGCGTTGATCATATGAAACGAATTGCAGAATTGGATTTGCCGGGGTATGCCATTGGTGGACTGGCAGTTGGTGAAACTGCAGAAGAGATGTACGATATTATTGATGCGGTTGAGCCACATATGCCTACAGATAAGACCCGATATCTGATGGGAGTGGGCACACCTACTAACATTATTGAAGCGGTAGCCAGAGGTGTGGACTTCTTTGATTGTGTGATGCCTGCCAGAAATGCAAGACACGCAAGACTGTTTACCTGGCAAGGCGCAATTAATTTGAAGAATGCCAAGTATGCCAAAGATTTATCGCCCATTGACCCGGAATGCGATTGCCCTGTGTGCCGGAGATATTCTAAGGCCTATATTCGTCACCTTTTTGTGGCAGAGGAGATGCTGGCCATGCGACTGAGTGTAATGCATAATCTGTATTTCTACAATAAACTGATGGAAAAAATCAGAAATGCACTGGATGAGGGGAAATTTGATCAATTCAGACGAGAGTATTCTGAGAAACTTAGCCGCAGAATCTAAATTTTCCTTGCAATTTATGGGAACAATGGTATAATAATTTGGAAAATAATTTAACAAAGGAGATAATTTTATGTTGTATTTTTTGGATGCAGCCGCTACCACCGGTGATGCTGCTCAGCAGGGCGGCGGCCTGTTAGGTATGCTGCCGATGTTGCTGATTATGATCGGCGTATTTTATTTTATGCTGATCCGTCCCGAGAACAAGCGTAAAAAAGAAGCCGAGCAGATGCGCTCTGCTATTAAAAATGGCGATCAGGTTACCACCATTGGCGGTATTGTGGGCACAGTTGTAGATGTAAAGAGTGATAAGTTTGTGCTGGAGACCAGCGCAGATCAGGTTCGTATCGAGTTTGCAAAGTGGGCTATTTCCACCAATGAGACTGCTGCTGAAACCGCTAAGGAAGAGGCTAGAAAGAGACAGGAAGAAAGAGCAAAAGCAAAGGCTGCCAAGAAAGCCGCAAAGACGAAAGACAAATAATATTAATCCCGGAACGCAAATAGCGTTCCGGGATTTTCTTATGATTCCTATGCGATTATTGCTTTTTTATGATTCTTCCACTCGTTCCAAAGCCGTACAAAAGTGGAAACAGTAAGAATTCCTACAGCGATCACACCGGCGATAGCCAATGTGAATTTGCTCTGGTTTGCAAAGCCGGACATATCGCCCACAACCAGGTAATTGGTAGCGGTGTAAATACCAAAGCCGGGAATCAGGGGGAAGATGGAGATTACAAGATAGGAAATCGCAGGATATTTTCTGATTCTTGCCATAATTTCCGCATAAGATGCTGCCGTTAATGTGGAAACAAAGTAGCATACCAGTTCGTTGTTATAAAAATGCGCACATAAACAATACACAGCCCAGGAAAGAAATGCGCCTAAGGCGCACAACAGTTTTCCTGGCCCCTGAATATTGAAAATATAGGAAAAACCGATACAACTGATGAAACAGGCGATACATTGAATCAGCCAATTATAGGAGATGGGGGAGGAATATTCTACAACGACAAAAATTTTATTGGAAAGACTCCATCCAACACCTGTACCTAACGCAATAGCAGCAGCAACCAAAAATACCTGAACAAGTCTGTTCACACCGGAGTTTGTGTCACCAAATATAATATCCCGCATGGCGTTTGTAAACACCAGGCCGGGTACAAGAATCATAAGCGTACCGCTAATTGCCATATCTGCGTTATCAGCCAAGCCGATGGCGCCGGTAAATAATGCAATGATGGTCATAATAAAGGCGCAGGCAATAGTTCTGAAAAACTGATTGGTCTTAAATTTTTTAAGAAATAGTTCGGTAAGACCAATGCAAATACCGCAAATGCCACCACAAAATGCATCCAGCAGTGTGCCACCAAAGAATACGGCAAAACCTGCTGCGGCAAAGAAACTGCCTAAAAGATAAGCCGGTGTCTTGTAATTCACTCTGGCTTCGTTGGTTTCTTTCAACCATTCCATGGCGATTTGAGGATCCGGTTTCTCTGCGCAGATCCGTCGGCTGAGAGAATTGTATCGCTCCACGGCATCTAAATCTGTTCCGTGAAAACCGACACGCTTCATTCGGGTGGCAGTTTTACCGTCTTCAGTGCGAATGGAGATGGTAAGATTGTTGGGAATGGCAAATACTTCAGCCTGAATTCCGTAAGTACTGAGAATTCTGTGAATACTGTCTTCAACCCGAAATGTTTCCGCACCGGACATAGAAAGGTTATAACCGATTTCCTCGGCAAAGTCCAGTAAAATATCATAATAATCCATAGTTGTTTCCTCGAAATCTAGATATGGGATTCTATGTATAACCCTTACAAGGAAAAGCCGTCGGGTTCTCCGACGGCTTATATTTACTTTCTGACAAACAGGACGCCCAGAGTGCCGGGGCCACAGTGGCAAGAGATGGTGCAACCGGCAACAGTCCAATAGATGTTATCAAAATCGGCATACTGTGCGACAGCGTCTTCTACAGCCTTCAGGCATTC
>JAFXBH010000199.1 GCA_017521875.1 Oscillospiraceae bacterium | reverse complement strand
TTGGAGGTTCCGGCATCAAAATAGATGTAGCCCTCCCCTGTACCATCAGTCACAATTGTACCGGCGTTGGTATCTGCGGTAAAATTGCTTGTAGAACCGTCAGCAAGAATAAACTTTGCTGCATCGGCAGTCTGTACCTGTTCTGCAGATGCCGGCATTGCCATCAGTGCCATATCGGTAGAAAATATCCACAGCATAATCACAGCCGGCTTTTTCTGCTTTCTTAATCAAATGGGAAGTCAAATTGTAGTCATAGGGAGCCGCATTGTCCTTTGCGCAAATGCTGACCTTGTATTCGTTTCCCTCATAATCCGGTCCAATAAGGCCAATGTCAAGGGCAACATATTCACTGACTTCCGGCGGTACGTAAGTGCCTCCCAAACCAATCTCCTCAGTATAAGGGAATGCCAGCAATGTTCTGTACTTCGGCTTCAAATTATTTTCCTTCAGATATTTCAGCATGGTAAAACAGCAGGCAACTGCTGCCTTATCATCAATAAACCGGGACTTCAAGTAGCCATTGGGCGTGATCTGACAACGGGGATCAATGGAAATAAAGTCACCGTTACGTATTCCTAAAGCATATACATCCTCTTTGGAAGAAACCTTCTCATCCAACAGGACTATCATGGTGTTCTCATTTCGCTCAAGGCTCCTGCAATCATCAAACACATGAACTGAATGGGATTGGCAGGCAATCAATCCTGTATAATCCCGACCGTCACGGGTATGTACAGTAACCGATTCACCTTCAATAGAACCAAAATGAATGCCTCCAACATTTCGAACGCGGATCATACCGTTGGGATCTACACGTCGAACTACCAACCCAAGAGTGTCGGCATGCGCGCCAATTAAAACCGTTTTGGAGTTATCTTCCCCCTCCAGTGTGATGTAGGGTGTGCTGCGGTTATCATAAGTAACGGTATGACCGAACATCGCAGCATACTTTTCCAGAACAGGATTCAACCTGGGGTAGTAGCCCACCGGGCTTGGAGTGTTTACGATTTCTTGAAAACAGTCTAACAGGAACTTATCATCTATTGTAAACTTCATATTGTACCTCCATAAGAAAAATCGTACTCATGTCAAGTTCCAAAGTTTCACTTCAACACAGCCATGCGCTGGAACGAAAAGGCTTCCGTCTTGTAGTGTTTCTCCAGTAAGAGTATAACGGTTCCCTCTGTCAATTCGGAGAATCTGTGCTTCGCAAACAGGAAAGTTCTGAATATCCAACACCGCTTGAATATCAATATCGGAAGGATTGGCCAAAACTACAGCCGCTTTTTTACCATCCACGGCCGCGCCAACAAGAATCTCCTGCTCATTACATGTTACACACGCTTGGTTGCCCAGCCGATACAAACTGTTAAACATGGAAAACGCATAATAGTTCCGGTAAGGCAATCCACTGTCCGGGTTGATCAGTGCCCCATAATCTGAGTAACCTAAACCACCGTCATAAAAGCACATTACGTCAGTGGATGTATTTTGCATCAGCAGCATAAACGCGAGAGATTTGGCAGACGCAATAGGATCGTCCCGCTGATCTTTTTTCGTCCACAGATTCCATTCATTTAAATGATGCTCCGCATGAACGTATCCTTATTTATCCTAGATCTTACGGGCATACTCGGCATGCTTGGAGATCATCCGAAAGTCTTCTTTTGTAGAACTGTGACAATTATCATACACGTGCCACGAGAAGAAATCAATAGGCGCACCTGTTTTTTTCTGGTACTTAAAAAACCCGTGCATGAAAGAAATCACAAAATCGTAAATA
>JAFXBH010000198.1 GCA_017521875.1 Oscillospiraceae bacterium | reverse complement strand
TTTCTTGCCCTTCACACTGCCAAGGCTCTTGCCGCTGGCATCATATACCGCGTAATCGCTGGTGGCGTTGGTGAAATTCACTTCTCTCTTAATGGTATATGTACTACCGGCAGTTACACTGACACCGGGAATCTCCCCGTAGGAACCACCGTTGTCGTAATATACCTTACCGTCGGCAATCTTCACACCCAAGTCCTTATTGGAGGCGCTCAGCAGTTGCAGTTCACCACCCTTGGGCACGGTAACCGTTACCTGCCATACCTGCTGCTGGGCATACTTGTCGCCTGCGGTGATATTTTTAGGCGCATTCACATTGGTCAGCCGGGTATTGCCGCTAAAGGCCAACGCCTTGCTGCCGCCCTTGTTCATCACATTGGCTGTTTTTCCGGATACCTTCCAAGCATCGGTCACATTTTCGGTGAATGCTGCACCGTTGGCAAAATCCTCAAACGTTTCTACGAAGGAGGGGTCTTTCTCGTAACGGTCAGCGTCGCTGGTCATAACAGGCATTACATTGGCCGGGGTTTCTACCCAATAACCGCAGGTGCCGACTTTGGATATCTTACTGTCGGTAATGATCTTACCTTGAGGGAATGTAACGGTCTGGCCGTTGATAGAGAAAGTGGGATCATCCCCTTCCACTTTAAATGCATCCAAGGTCATACCACTTGTGGTATCCGGGGTAATTCTAAAGATATTGCGGCCGTTGGCATACATACCGGAGAGGATATAGTCATTGTTCCAGTTGGCGGGAATCCGAATGGGTTTCCGGTCAGAGTAACCGGCTACCCGGGTCAGTTCTGCCATCAGTTCCCCTATCACGCCCCGCACCACTTCTGGGTCGCTGGCATCGGGATCGGGATGGTCAAGTCCATACTGCCCGACTTCACTTTCTATTACATAGCCCAAAAACGGTTGGGGATCCAGCATACCCAGGTGGTATATCTGCTCGGAATAGTAGGGTGTGTTACAGTAACTACCGGGCAATGTGGGCATAAAATTATAGAATGTAATCCATGTGCTAATCCGATTGTTGGTATCTGCTTCCACAATGCCCTTCACATCGTTGGTTCTCCACAACACCATATTAAAGGGAGATGCAATATAATTGGCGTTGTTATAGCCATCGGGTGTCTTATAGAGTCCAACGGCGTTTTCCCAAGGGTCGGTGGGGTAGCATTGTCTGCTGGACACATTACCCACTTTTACAGCATTGCCCAATAAAGTTGCGATACTGCCCAGATACGGTTTCTGCCAGCCATAGTAATCGTATCTGCCGTAATCGCTGAGTAATGCATCGGGATAATGTTTCAGCATCGGCTCTAAGACAGACTCATTGATGCTCTCTGTCAGAAGTTCGCCCACAGCATTATTCCAGATATAGTAGTTTTTCGCAAATCCATCTACCCGGGGAGACATGCTCCAAATCTCAGATTTTTCACTGTCCTGCTTGCTTTCCGGCCAGAAATCAAAGCCCATTCTCTCCAGTTTGGGACGCATATCGGTGCGGTATTTGGGATTGTTTACAATTTCCCAATAGCAGCCTTTATTTCCCTTTTCATACTGTTCTGTGCAGATATAATACGCATCGCCGTGAATATACTCGATATCCACACTGGCACCGTCCAACTTGCCGCCAATGCGTTTGTACTCTGCCATGAATTCTTCTGTCCATTTTTTTATGATTGCGGTGGGTTTATCAAAGAATATATAGTCTTCAATTAACCCACTTTTTACATTAATGACATGGCAGGGCAAATGCATGTATATGTAACGCGTACCCTCAGGGCGAGCATCAAATTCATCCTTCAGATCTTTTGCAATGGCTGCAATGTCAGTCTGTCTATTCCATGTTATGATGGCCTCTGTCTGGTCGGTATTTAAATGACTGCCGAAATAGACCATATCCATCACAAGGTCCCCTTCTTCCCAAAAGAAGGGTTCCATATTCAGGGTATAGAAGGGTTTCTTGGTAACCGCAGCGGCATCCGCCTGCATACCGGCAGGGATCAGTGCCACTACAAGGGTCACCACTAGAAGTATCGCCAAAACTGTCTTCATTTTTCTTCTCTCCTTTTTATGTATGAAGCCAAAATCTTTGATTTACTTATATCAAAAATATCCCACAAAGTCAACAAAAAACAGGTGCGAATGCACCTGTTTTTTGTAAAACTTATTTAGTATCTGTAGGGGGTTCTGCTTCGGTGTTTTCTGCTTCCACAGTCTCACCTGCAGAAAGCGCTTTCTTTTTCTTGCTCATCATCACAATAACCACAGCAAACACAGCAATTGCACAAACTACGAAAATAGCAACAACTATAATAGCAATTGTAACACCGTTCAATCCGTCTTTCTTGTTGGGGGTAGTATCAGGCTCATTGCCACCGGAGGAATTGCTGGGATCATCATCCTCGGCAGGAACATCCGCTTTCACTGTCAGCAGAACAGGATTGCCCTCTGCCTTTACAATAGCAGTGCTAACACCGTCCTGACCAGCAGGCATTGTAAACTCGCTGATCACGGTGTCGCCATTATACACTCTGGCCACCACATCTTTACCGGTAGCATTCAGCCAAGACACACGGTATGCGGTATCCTCAGTTCTGGATACACCGGCATCTACCTCAAACCCGGTTGCTGCATCGTATACTGTAAAGTTTGTGGTTACACCGGCAAGGTAAATCTTATAATCATCAATGTAGGCTGTGCCGGTTGCTTTCTTGGAAGAGAAATACATATTGGCAACAGGCAGATTCACCTTGCGCATAGGCGCATTCTTCACGCTGCCCAGCACCTTGCCCGTGCTGTCATATACAGTATAGGTGCTGGTATAGTTATCTGCATTGCGGAAGTCTACTTTTCGCTGAATTTTGTATGTACCACCGGCAGATATACTGACATTAGGAATTTCTGCATAGTCGTCATCGTTGCCGTAGTACGCTTTGCCATCGGCAATCTTTATGCCCAGATCCTTGCTGGCGCAGCGCAGTACAATCAGTTCGCCGCTGTCCGGTACGGTAACATTTACCTCCCATACCTGCTGTTTGGCGAAACTGTCGCCTGCGGTGATATTCTTGATGGAATTCACATTGGTAACGGTGGTAGAGCCGGTGAGGGCCAGCGCTTTGCTACCGCCGTTGTCCTGAATCTTTGTAGTACCGGTGATAAGATCCCAAGCGATACTCAGGGTTTTGTCCAACCGCATGCCGCTTTCGTAACCTTCAAAATCTTCTAAGAAGGACGGATCTTTTGCATAACGGTCTGCATCGCCGGTAATGACAGGCATCACATCAGCGGGGGTCTCTACCCAGTAACCGCAAGAGCCAACCTTAGAAATTTCGCTATCTGCAATAATCTTACCTTGGGGGAAGGTAACGGTCTGACCGTTGATATAGAAAGTGGGGTCTGCCCCCTCTACCTTGAAGGATTCCAATGTGGTGCCATTATAAGTATCGGGGGTAATACGCCAGATGTTTCTGCCGTTTGCGTACATACCGGAGAGTATAAAGTCATTGTTCCAATTGCCGGGAATCAGAATGGTTTTCCGGTCAGAGTAACCGGCTACCCGGGTCAGTTCTTCCATCAGTTCCCGAATCACTTTCCACACCACATCCGGGTCGCTGGCATCCGGGTCAGGGTTGCTGGCACCAAATTCGGCCATTTCATCATCCATAACGTAGCCTATAAAGGGCTCCGGATCCAACAGGCCAAGGTGGTACATCAGTTCGGAATAGTAGGGTGTGTTAGCGAAAGTGCCGCGCACGGCAGGCGCATAATTGTAAAACGTAACCCAAGCGTTAAACCGGTTATTGGTATCGGCTTCCTTAACGCCCTTACTTTCCATTACCTTCCACAACACCGTACTAAAGGCTGTTGCATCATAGTCAGCATTGTTATAGGCTGCAGGCGTTTGATAGGTATTGAATTTATCCTCCCAAGGTGCGCTGCCGGGATAACAAGTGGTATTGGACACATTACCGGCTTTAACGGTGTTGCCGACGGAAAGGGTCATATTGCCGCCATAGTGTTTCTGCCAGCCATAGCGGTCAAATCTGTCATAATCGCTGTACCCAGCATCAGGATAGTACTTCAGCATCAGATCCAAAACAGATCCGTTTAAGCATTCCGTCAACAGTTCGTTCAGAACAAGATTCCAAATTTCATACGCTTTGTCGTTTTTCGCATCCGGACACATTGTCCAAATCTCAGACTTTACATCGTCCTGCATGTTTTCCGGCAAGAACTCAAATCCGTACTTTTCCAGTCTGGGGCGTAGAACGGTCTTATAATTGGGGTTATTGACAATATCCCAATAGCAATTGGGATTATTCGCACAGAACACATCCGTCCACAGAAACCAAGCGGAGCCATTCCAGTACTCCACATCCGTAAGGATACCGTCCAGTTTGCCGCCGATGCGCTTGTACTCTTTGAGGAATTCATCCAGCCACTCTCCCACATACTGTGTAGCCTTGTGGAAGTATACATAGTCTTCTGTCAGCCATTCCCAAATGGCTCCTCCGGGGGCTTGGTAGAAGATATAACGAGAGCCCTCAGAACGGTAGTCAAACTCTGCCTTCAACTCCTCTGCCAAATCCGGAATTTCAGAATAATTGCGCCAGGAAACCCTAATCTCTGTTGCACCTTCGGTATAGTGGCCTAGAAAGTAGGGCATATCCAAAGCCAAGTCTCCATCGTCCCATAATATGGATACCCAGTTAAGCACATAGAACGGTTTTTCTGTAACCGCAGCGGCATCTGCCTGCGAACCTGCAGGAAGAAAAACCGCAATACAGGTCAACACCAAGAATATCGCGATAACCCTTTTCATTTTCCTTTCTCCTTTTCTTAAGTCTATGTCTAACTTATATCAAAAAAATCCCACAAAGTCAACAAAAACCAGGCGCAAATGCGCCTGGTTTTTGGGACAATTTATTCAGTATCTGTAGGGGGTTCTGCTTCGGTGGGTTCTGCTTCGGTGGGTTCTGCTTCCACAGGTTCACCTGTAGAAAGCGCTTTCTTTTTCTTGCTCATCAATATAACAACTACAACAAATGTAGCAATTACAATCACTGCGATGATGGCAACTGCAATAACTGCAATCATTACGCCGTCCAATCCGTCTTTCTTGTTGGGAATAGTGTCAGGTTTATTGCCGCCGGAGGGATTGCTGGGATTATCATCCTCAGCAGGAACATCCGCTTTTACTGTCAGCAGAATAGGATTGCCGTCTGCCTTTACAACAGCAGTGCTGACACCGTCCTGACCGGCAGGCATTGTAAA
>JAFXBH010000197.1 GCA_017521875.1 Oscillospiraceae bacterium | reverse complement strand
CGAATCTCTTGTTGAAACGATCAACACGTCCACCGGTGTCAACCAGCTTCTGCTTGCCGGTATAGAAAGGGTGGCACTTAGAGCAGATTTCAACCTTGATGTCCTTCTTAGTGGAGCCGGTCTCAAAGACGTTACCACAAGCGCAACGGATTGTTGTCTGTTCGTACTTGGGATGGATACCTTCCTTCATGTTGTTCACCTCTTTCTGATAGGGTAAAGGGGCATAGAATCCCCAGAATTTCTTAATCGCCCGGATATCATACCACAAGCAAAGTCATAATGCAAGTCTTTTTTTGAATTTTTTTCGTTTTTTTCCTTAAAAGGCCCAGTTACCGTTGCGGAAGATGGGAATCACCTTGCCATCCTGTGTGATTGCATCAATATTCATAGTGCTGCAGCCAATCATAAAGTCCTCGTGGATCATAGAATCGTTGACGCCCAACCGGCGGCATTCTTCCAAAGTTTTGTCATGGTGATCCCGGATGGTGTCCACATAACCCATACCCAGCGCCAGGTGGCAGGCAGCATTTTCATCAAACAAGGTATTGTAGAACAGCAGGCCGCTTTCTGCAATGGGACTCTTCTCAGGAACCAAAGCACACTCGCCCAAGTAGGCAGCACCTTCGTCCATGGAGATCATTGTCTTCAGCAGTTCTTCCCCTACCTCGGCCTTTACTTCCACGGCCTTGCCGTTTTCAAATCGCACTGAGAAATTGTCGATCAGTTGGCCCTGATAGGACAAAGGCTTGGTAGCATATACAATGCCCTCTGCCTCTCCCCGCTTGGGGGTGATAAAGCACTCCTCAGAGGGAATGTTGGGATTGTAGAAGACACCCTGCTTGTTGCACTCCTCACCACCGCAGAATACGGCTTCCGGAATCATACCTACGGTCAGGTCTGTGCCGTTATCGGCAGTATAGTGCAGTTTGGCAATGCCCAGACTGTTCAGGTATGCGCAGCGGTCGTGGAGATTCTTATTGTGGATCTCCCACTCTTTGATGGGATCTTCTGTAATGCGGGATGTGTAAAGAATGGCTTCCCACAGTTTTTCCATCGCCACACTGGTACGCAGGCCGGGGAACACCTTCTTTGCCCAGGCTGCGCCGGGTACAGCGGCGATACACCACTGCTCACGACCCTCACGGGCATCTCTATAGGGCTTCAAAATAGGGTAACTCATCTGTCTTGCCTTGGATACTTTTTTCATATTCATACCCTTCAGGCCGTCGGGATCTTCGCTGATCAGATGAATCCGGGCAGGCAGTGTATCGCAGTAGTGCTGCTGGCGGGCTTTTTGGTACTCCGTCACGGTACCCAGTGTCTTTACAGACTGATAACGGACATGGATCTTGGACAAAGGCTGGTAATCCCATTCCACAGTCACCTTCTTGGCCTTGGCCTTATAGGCTTCTTCCACCACCATCTTTACAAACTCCGGCTGATCCAGTTCTGCAAAGATCACCACTTCCTGTCCTGCCTGCACATTCACACCGCAGCGGACGATCAGTTCTGTATATTTTCTCAAAACGGTTTTTTTCATACCTCTTGGCTCCTTTATAAAATGTTTCTTTATTTTAACAGATTTCCCAATCTTCGTCAATCTATGTTGCATTCTTTTTCCGGAAAGGATATAATAACCGAAAAGGAAGTGATTGGATGCTATCAAAGAATGAACTGTCTGCCCGGCTGGGAAAAATCATCCTGCTGGACGGTGCTACCGGCTCTAATTTACAGAAAGCGGGTATGCCCCGGGGTTGCTGCACGGAGGAGTGGATTTTGGCCAATCCGGACAAACTGATTTCTCTCCAGCGGGAATATGCGGCAGCAGGCAGTCAAATTCTGTATGCTCCCACCTTTCAGGCGCAGCCGATCGCCCTGGAGCGGGTTGGCTTGGCGCGGCAAGCCGAGACTATCAATGCCCATTTGGTGGCACTGACCAAGTCCGTATCCCCCAATGTTTTGGTGGCAGGTAATCTGACCACTCTGGCGGCTTACTGCGACAGTTTCGATCCGGAGAATTTTGATCTGCTGGTAGAAAACTACCGTGTGCAGATTGGCGGTTTGCTGGAAGGCGGTGCAGATCTTCTGGCCGCAGAAACCCTGATGTATCCCCAGGAAGCAGAAGCCATCCTCACCGCTGCAGAATTGGAAGGCGCAGGCAGTGTGCTTTACACATTCACCATGCAGCCGGATGGCAGTCTGTTCTCCGGCAGGGACGCTGCGCCGGTTTTGAAAGAACTGGAGGAAGCAGGAGCCTGGGCCGTAGGCTTTAACTGCGTGGCGGCCGACAGTATGACTGCCGGATTGGTCAGCCGTCTGCGGCGGCAGATCAAATGCCCTTTGGTATGCAAGCCCAACGCAGGAACGCCGATAATCGGTATGGATGGCATTCCTGTCTATCCCATGCACCCGGATGAATTTGCATCCATCATACTGGATTGCGCTGAAGCAGGCGCTGCCATTCTGGGTGGCTGCTGCGGTACCACCCCAGACCATATCGCTGCTGTAAAAGCCAAGTTCCCCTTTTGAGGGGTATCTTGTTTTTTAATAATTACACTAAAAATGGAGGAATCCCTATGAGTTGGCAAACCTTTCTCAGCCTTTTGGTACAGTTCGCAACATCCTTTGGCATCAAATTACTGGGCGCAATCATACTCTTTGTTGTTGGTCTTAAAATGACTTCCTGGGTGGCGAAATTGATTCGCACCTCCCCCAAACTGGACAAACTGGATGTCAGTCTGCGTTCCTTCCTGACCAGTTTTATCAAGATTGCCCTGTACATTGTTTTGATTATCACCATTGCCATGATCCTCGGTGTGCCGGCCACCTCTTTTATTACCATCCTGGCCTCCTGCGGCGTGGCCGTCGGCTTGGCTCTGCAAGGCTCTTTAAGTAACTTTGCCGGTGGCTTAATGATCCTCTTCTTTAAACCTTTTAAAGTGGGAGAT